>CAZNSL010000344.1:0-6397 GCA_964574975.1 uncultured Alcaligenaceae bacterium
GTGGCGATCCAGTACGCGAAGTGCTGCCGGCCGGTGCCCGGCGACACGATCATCGGCCAGTTCCGCCGCGGGCAGGGACTGCTCGTCCACACGCGCGAGTGCGTGACGCTGAAGAAGCAGCGGCTCGACGCCTCCGAGCTGGTCGACGTCGAGTGGGCGCCGGACGTGCAGGGCGTGTTCGGCACCGGCATCCGGCTGCTGGTCGCCGACCGGCGCGGCCTGCTCGCCGACGTCGCGCTGGCGATCGCCGACGCCGGCGCGAACATCGACACCGTGTCCATGGAGCGGCCGGACGGCGGCGACGTGCTGGCGATGTTCTTCGGCGTGCAGGTGCGCGACCGCCGGCACCTGGCGCAGGTGCTGCGCTCGCTACGGCGGGTGCCGGACGTCAAGAAGGCGCAGCGGACGCGGACCTGATGCCTGCCTAGCGGATCCGGCGCGCCGGGATGTCGAGCGTGGTGGTGGCGCGTGCCGCCACGTCCGCCGTGAGTCGTGGCGTGGCCACCGCCCACGGCAGCGGCAGGTTGTCGGGAATCACGCTCACTACCTGCGCACCGGCCGCGACGAACGGGAACTCGAAGCGCCCGGCTTCGTCGGTGCGGGTCGGGAACCTCCCGTTCAGCAGTATCGTGACGTTGGCCGCGCCGGGCTCGCCCGGATCGCGTCGACCGTTGTCGTTGAGGTCGAGGAAGAGCGTGCCGGCGATCGTGCCCGCCGGGCTGCCCGCGCGCCCACCGATCGGCACCACCGACGACCCGGCCCGGTCCTCGTAACGAATCGACAGCAGCACGGCGCGGCTGCGCTGCGTGGGAACCGGGTTGACCACCGGAATCAGCGGGTCCAGCACGAACAGCTGTGCGGTGTTGTCCGTGTTGTCGTAGTAGGTGCCGACGATCGACCACTGCGGGCTCAGGCGCCAGTTGAGGTTGACGTTGCCGTAGACGCCGCTGGCCGAGCCGTTGAGCGTGAGCAGGTTGTACTGGAGGTTGGCGTCGAGCGACAGGCTGTTCGTGATGTCGCCGCCGCCCAGCACGCCGATGCCGACCCGGCGCAACGTCGACCGCGGGTAGGCGGTGTCCCCGGCCGTGTACGCACCGGTGACGTCGCGCGTCGCGTTGATCGTCGTGGATAGCCGGCTGCCGGCGGGCATGTTCCACGTATGGTCGAGCGAGACCTGTTGCGCGTCGTTGCTCGGCGTGTTGTTGTTGGTGAGCACCGACAGCTGCAGGCGGCTCACGCCCTGCGACCAGACGAGGTCACCGAACGCCGTCGCCTGCGCCGCGCGTTGCCCACCGTTGCTGAGATAGCCGGCGTTGCCGCCGAGCCCGATGCGCGTGTTCCACTGGTAGCGGCCATTGATCGTCAGGTACGTGCCGCTCGTGCCGCGTCCCGACACGGAGTTCGCGTAGTCGACGCCGCCGTCGAGCTGCCAGCGCAGGCTCGAGTACGCGAACCGGTAGTACGCGCCCTCGACATCGTTGTTCACCGGCTGGTAGCCCCATGTGAGCCCCGGCTCGAGCCGGAAGATCCCGTAGTTGTGCGTGACCCCCGCCCACAGCGTCCGGCCGTCCAGCCAGATGCCGTTCGCGCGCACGGACTGCCCCTCGGTGCTGGCGTCGCTCGCGAGCACGTTGCCCTGCAGTCGCGTGGCGGTTCCGGTCCAAGCGACCGACGCGAACGCGGCCTGCGAGTCGACCTTGCCGTTGCCGTTCACGGCGTACGGCGACTCGACACCGCGCGCCCCGACGTACTGCGCGCCCGCCTGCCACTGGGGTGCGAACGCCCACTGGACGCCGGCGGCGGAATAGGTGCCCTGCAACGACTCGAAGCCCGACAGACGGAACCCGTCGAAGTTGCCGGGCTGGCCGACGCTTGCCTGCAGCTGCACGTCCGCGTCGCGGATCCACTCGGTCGTGGCGCCGAGCGCGGCGGACGTCGGCAGGTAGAAGCGGTACTGCGTGCGCGTGAGGTCGATACCGAGCGTGGTCACGACGCCCAGGGCATTGTTGACGCGCCAGTGGTTGTCGAACGCGAAGTCGCGCTGCACGAGCGTGGCAATGAACGAGCCCGGCGCGACGCGGGCGGTCGCCTCGGCCGAGAGCGCACCGTACTGCGGCGTGTCGATGCGCCCCGACAGCCGCAGCCCGTTCTCGCGCGTGATCAGCCCCTGCTGGTCGTAGTAGCTTCCGACGCCCTCCACGCGCCAGTAGCGCGCCCATCCGTCCGGGTTGTACGGCGTGCCGAGCGCCTCGTCGTCCGCGGCCAGCGTGCCGCCGTCGATCAGCCGGTCCTCGTAGCGCGCGGTGGGAGGCGGCGGCGGTGGCGCGCCCGGGGCCGTGACCCCGGACTGTGCTGCCGATTGGACCGCTCCCAGCATGCCGGCCGCCAGCACCAGCGCGCCGCGGAGGCTTCGGATCATGGCGCGAAGCGGGCCTCGAACGGCGTCGACTTGCCGGCCCATTCGAGGTTCCCGCGGATCGTGATGGGGAACGTCACGGTGGGACGCGGGTCAGCCTCACTCGCGACGTTGAGCACGATCTCGCGCGTTTCGCCGGGCAGGATCGGCAGTCCGTTCGGCGTGAACTCGATGCGGCGATCCGCGGCGTCGGTGCCGGTAAGGAAGCCCTCGAGCCGGCCGTGGGCGCGGCCGTCGTTGCGCACGTAGAGAATCGGCGCCTGCCGCCCCTCCCGCTCGGCCACGGCCGTGCGCACGACGCCGAGGTCCGGCGCGGCGCCCGGGAACGTGACGTAGACGATGACGGCGATCTGCGCGTTGATCGGGATGCTGACGTTCTGCCCCGCGTCCACCGTCGCCGCGCCACCGCCGACGAGGATCGCGAACCGGCACTCGCCGGCCGCGTCGGCCGGCGGCGTGACCTCGAAGCGGAACCGGTAGCGGCCCCCGGCCGGCACGACCATCTCCCGGCGCTCCAGCGCGACCCACGGCCGGCAACTGTCCTTTGCGAGCTCGTCGGACAGCTGGACGGCCCCCGCGTCGGACAGCGTCCAGTCGGCCGTGCGGATCCGGTAGGTGGCCGGTGCGCCGTCGCCGTTCGTGATCTCGATCACGTGCCGCTGCGTCTGGCCCGGCCGGCCCTGCAGCTCGAATCGCGGCGGCGACACCATCGCGGCGAACTGTTGCGCCGGGACCGGCAGCGGCGTGGCCACCGCAGCGGCCGTCGCCGCGAGCAGGAAGCAGCCGCGAAGGCAGCGCGTCATCGGGGGCGCGGGTTCAGTCGACATCGATCTCGAAGTGGAACTGCAAGCGCTGGCTGGCGATCACGCGGCGGCCATCGGCGACCACGCGCACGGTGAGCCGCTCCTCGAGGAACGGGGCGCGGATCGGCCCGGCGTAGACGAGCGTCCGTTCGCCGGATTGCAGCTTGCCGGGCAGCAGGCGGCCCTGCGTCGCCCACTCGACGTTGACCACGCCGACCGGCTGCTGCGGCAGCGCGAGGTAGACGCGGCCGTTGCGGTTGAGCCACGGTTGCAGGTTGAGCCGCACGTTGACGGCGGCCCCGCCTTCGATTTCGTTGCTCAACTGCCGCCCCGCCGTGGCGGCATCGCGCCAGCGCATCGCGGCCTGCGCCTCGAAGGGAATCGTGCCGCTGTCGTCGACGACGTAGGTCGCGGCTTCGGGCGCGGCGGTGGCGACAAGCGCGAGCGCCGCGGCGACGATGGCGAGCCTCGACGACGGTCGGCGCGCGATCACGGCAGCACCAGCGTGTACGTGACCTGCCCCGTGTAGGTCGCCGCGCTGACGACCGCCGTGTTGGCGTAGAAGAACGTGTGGCAGTTCTCGATCCAGCGGTTGGCCGGCATCGTGCGCAGCACCTGCGTGCCGCCGGTGAACGCGCCGGCCGGAATGTCGGGCGTGCTGTTGCCGTTGGCCGTGCTGGTCCAGCTGATCTGCGTGAAGGGGATCGTGGCCGGCGTCGTTCCGCTGGTCAGCGCCGCCGGCGAGGTGACCGAGAGCACGCCGCTGCCGCCACTCGAGCCGGGCGTGCGCACCCAGCCGCCGACATAGACCTGGCTCGGCGGGTTGCACACGGCGAAATTGTCGTAGAAGCTGACCGACTGGGTGCTGTTGCTGGTCATCTGCTGCGCGGTGCCCGAACCGACGGCGTTGGCGGGCACCGTCAGGCTGACCGTGTTGATCGTCGCGTTGTTGAGCGGGGTTCCGCCGGTGTTGTAGAAGCCGCTGTAGGATCCGTTGCCGACCTGCAGGAAGATCGCCTTGGGTCCCGAGTTGATCGTCAGGACCCACGCGCTGGCGGCCTGGCCGGCGCACGCGCCGGCCAGCGATACCGCCAGCACGCGGCGGGCGAACGCCGCGGCCTCGCCGGAGAGTCGTGGGGTCATGGGTGGTCGGCAGGCGTCGAACCGATAGCATAACCGCGCCCACGAACGGAAACGAGGTGCCGGGCCATGCCGCCCAGGCACCTCGCGTCCGGCTCGTGACCGCGGTGCGTCAGGGCATCGCGATCGTGTACGTCACCTGGCCGTTGGTGCCGCTGCCTCCCGTGCCATACGTGCCGGAGGCCGGGACGTTCGTGTTCTTATAGGAGAACGTCCAGTTGGCGGCCTGGTTGATCACCCGGTTGACCGGCGTCAGCGAAACCGTCGTCGCGGCGCCGTCGGCGAACGGCGCGGCCAGCGAGCCCGGATGCTGCAGGACGGACGCGGCCGCGGGGACGACGGTGATCGCGGTCGGCGAAGCCACCGAGATTTCGCTCCACGAGATCGTGCCGCCGGACCCGTTGCCCATGGCGCCGGAGGTGGTCGCCGTCAGGTTGGTCGCGGCGGTGAAGTTGTTGCCGACGACGCGCGCGGTGACCTGGCCGGCCGCGATGTCGCCGCCGCTCGTGGCCGACTGCGCGGTCCCGTTGCCGATCGAACCGATCGCCGACGTCATGTCGAACACGATCGTGTCGACCGTGGCGACCGTCGTCGGGAACGTGCCGGTGCCGACCTGCAGGTACAGGAACTTCGGGATGACGATCGAGAAATTGAGCCGTGCGGTCGCGGTGCCGGCGCCGTTGACGAAGTTGGACTCCGCGCGCGCCTGGCCCGGCGTGAGGGCGATCGCCGCGGCGAGCACGGCGGCGGCAAGGCCGAGGCCCGACGTGCGGGCGGCGATCGCCGAGGCGATCGGACGTTGCGTGAACTTCATGGACGCTCCTTGATGACCGTGGTTGAACATTCGGACCATCCTCGATTTAAGGGTCCGTCGGCCACAGCTCAAGCAACGCGCATGCCAAACAGTATTATTCAACAAAAACAACTGGTTGTGTCTAGAATGACGCCGACGAACGGTCGCCGGCAGGCACTAGAGCCCGAATTGCGCGGCCGCCGCATGGCCACGGATGCGGGCCAGCGGAGGCTCCCGCGAGGACGCAGGCCACAGCCTGATCGCCCCGTCCGGCCGCTCACCACGCCGTCTCCCGCTCCGCCGTCGCGCTGATCTTGTGGATGGTGAGGTCGGCACCGTTGAACTCCTCCTCGGGGTCGAGCCGGATCCCGACGGCGGCCTTGAGCGCGCCGTAGACGATCGCCCCGCCGGTCACGGCGACCAGGATGCCGAGCGCGGTACCGGCCAACTGCGAGCCGAACGCGACGCCGCCCAAGCCCCCCAGCGCCTTCGCGCCGAAGATGCCTGCGGCGATTCCGCCCCACGCGCCGCAGATCCCGTGCAGCGGCCACACGCCGAGCACGTCGTCGATCTTCCAGCGGTTCTGCGTCTGCGTGAACAGGAACACGAAGAGGCCACCGGCCACGAGGCCCGTGGCGAGCGCGCCCAGCGGATGCATCACGTCCGAACCCGCGCAGACGGCGACCAGTCCGGCGAGCGGGCCGTTGTGCACGAAGCCCGGGTCGTTGCGGCCGGCGACGAACGCGGCGATGGTGCCGCCGGCCATCGCCAGCAGCGAGTTCATCGCCACGAGCCCGGAGATCTTGTCGATCGTCTGCGCCGACATCACGTTGAAGCCGAACCAGCCGACCGACAGCACCCACGCGCCGAGCGCCAGGAAGGGGATCGACGACGGCGGGTGCGCGGCGACGCCGCCTTCGCGGGAGTAGCGGCCGCGGCGCGCGCCCAGCATGAGCACGGCGACGAGGCCGATCCAGCCGCCGACCGCGTGGACGACCACGCTGCCGGCGAAGTCGTGGAACTCCTCGCCGAATGCGCCCTTCAGCCACGCCTGCACGCCGAAGTGCTGGTTCCAGGCGATGCCCTCGAAGAAGGGGTAGACGAACCCGACCAGCATGAACGTCGCCGCGAGCTGCGGGTTGAACTTCGCGCGCTCGGCGATGCCGCCGGAGACGATCGCGGGAATCGCGGCCGCGAACGTCAGCAGGAAGAAGAACTTGACGAGGTCGTAGCCGCTCTTCGCCG
>CAZNSL010000345.1:0-2770 GCA_964574975.1 uncultured Alcaligenaceae bacterium
GGCGCGCGTCAACCGGGCCTCGCCGGCATACCCGCGCCGGGCCAGGCCGAAGTCGGTGACGATCGGCTCGCCGGTCGCGTCGAGCATCACGTTCGACGGCTTCAGGTCGCGGTGGACGACGCCGGCCCGGTGGGCGGTGACGAGGGCCAGCGCGACCTTGCGGACGATGTCGGCGGCGGCGGCCGGATCGGGCCAGCCGCCGGGCGGCAGCCCCGCGTCGAGCGGCTTGCCGTCGATGAACGCCATCGTCAGATACGGCGTGCCATCGACCTCGCCCACGTCGTAGACGGGGCAGATACCGGGGTGGCGCAGGGCCGACGCGGCCTTGGCCTCCGTCTCGAAGCGGCCACGGGCCTTGGATCCCGTGTCCCCGGCCGCGTGCGGGATCTTTAGCGCGACGCGACGGTCGAGCAACGGGTCGTAGGCCTGGTAGACCGCGCCCATCGCTCCGCGGCCGAGTAGCCGTTCGAGGCGGTAGCGGCCAAAGGTGCCGCGCAACTCGCCGGCCTCCGCCGAGGCCGCGCCGTCCTGTGCGACCGTGTCGGCCGGGTCGCCGCGCGGCGTCGTGTCGAAGGATTGGGTCTGGTCGATGCGCTCGCGCTCGGGCATCAGCGCGACTCCACGGATGGAGGCGATGTCGGCAGCGGATGGTCGAACTCGTGATTGGCCCCCGACCGCTGCGCCTCCTGAGGCGTGAAGAGCAACAGGAGGCTGATTTGCCCGAGCGTGTCGTCGGGAAGTTCCTTGAGCCTTTCCCAGACGAGCGCTTCCCGGGCGTCCTCACTCACGCCCCGGAAGCCAGGGTCGATGACGCGGACGCGGATGCAGGCCGGGTTCAGACGGTACACGTCCACCTTGGCACCGGGGTGGTCGGCCGCGTATCGGCGCAGGACGCGGGCGAACCGTTCGATGTCGCGGTCGCTGCCCGCGCGGCCGTTGGTGTTCATGGTCCGAGTCTCCCGTCTGCCCACTCCAGTATACCTTCGACGGCCCTCAAGAACTTCTCGGCGTCAGCTATCTTGACCGACTTTGAGCGATAGCGTAACTCCGTGGTCCAACGGCCGACGGCAGCGAAGCGCCGCGCGACCTCCGGCGGGATTGGCGGCCCGCCGAAAGTTCGGTACAAGCCGCGTAGCCAGTCGAAGTCGTGCGCTCTCGCCCCGCGGAACGAATCGCGGACGGCCTTCCGCTTCGGCGGCGGGGCCGCCTCCAGCACCAGGGCTTTGAGCATACATTCGACCGCGTAGCCGGCCAAGTAGACTGTCCCGATCGTCCGCTCCTGGTCGAACAGGATCGTCGCGTCGTCGAGGCGGAGCCACGCCGAGCGGTAGAACTCCCGCGCGTCCTTGGATCGCGGCAACGGCATCGCCCTACCCTCACGCCGTTGCGCCGTTGTACTTGCCGATGCGCTCCAGTTCCTTGACCACCTCCGCCGCCGTCGGGAACCGGTTCGCCGGGTCCTTCGCCAGCATCTTCAATACCGCCCCGTCAAACATGTCCGGCACCGACATTTGCGACTTCTTCGGCCGCGGCGGCTCCACCGTGCGGATCGACGCCACCTTCTCGACCAGCGTCTTGCCCGCACACGGCGGCTTGCCGGTCAACAAAGCATACGTCACCGCCCCCAGACCGTAGATGTCGGCGCGGGCGTCGGTGTCGGTCGCGCCGCGGGTACGTTCCGGGGCCATGTACTCCACGTCGCCGACCAACTCGCCCGGCCGCGTCACCTGTTCGCTCGCGGTGCCTTCGAGCGACTTGGCCAGCACCAGGTCGCCGAGCTTGACGACGTTGTTGGTCGCGTCGCGCAGAATGTTGGTCGGCGTGACGTTGCGGTGGACGATGCCCTGCTCGTGGGCGTAGGCGAGCGCCCGACCGACGTGGACGGCCGCCCGCCAGGCGTGCTTCCAGTCGAGCATGCCGGCGACGCCGATGCGCTGGATGATCTGCGTCAGGTTCTCGCCAGCGACGTACTCCATGGCGATCCAGCAGTGCGGCCCCGTCTTGCCCGCGCTGTAGGTCGTGACGACGTTTGGGTGCCGCAGCGGCAGCGCGTTCTGCATACCGCGGACGAACCGCTTCATCTCCTCGTCGTTCTTCGAGAACTCCGGCAGCAGCACCTTGACGGCCACGTCGCGGTTGTGCTTGGTGTCGTGGGCGTGGAACACCATGCCGACGCGCCCTTTACCGATGACCGGGCCAATCTCGTAGTAGCCGAGCGTCTGACCCGCGAGAGATTCGAGCTTGTCCGGACTGGGGACCGGGGCCGTGGGGCCGACGGTCGGCGCGCCGGCCGTGGCGGCCTTGACGACGTCCATCGGGAAGTCACCCAGCGCCAGGCGCAGCTTCGAGTCGCCGACTTCCAGCACGTCGCCGGCGGCGAGAACCTTCTTCTGGACGACCTGGCCGTTCACCTTGGTACCGCCGGAGCCGCCGTTGCACGCGACGGTGACGCGGTCGCCGTCGAGTTCGATCTGGCAGTGGCTGCGCGAGACGCGCGGGTCGTTGACGCGGTAGAAGGCGTCGGTGGCTCGGCCGAGCATTAGAGCGTCGCCGGCCTGGAGGGTGAGCGAACGGCCGGCGTCGGGGCCGGCGATGACGTGGAGCTGGTAACTCATGGCGAGGTTCCAGTCGGGTGGAGAATGCGAGTTCCCTCTAGTATCGCCGGAACGCCGGCGGTTCGCAAGCTGCGGTTCCGGCACGATTTTTTGGCCGAATCGTCCGCAGACTGCGTTAACCTGGTTGGCCCCACTCCCGCTCGCGGAGCCGCCGC
>CAZNSL010000345.1:2780-5955 GCA_964574975.1 uncultured Alcaligenaceae bacterium
CGCCGCTATGCACTCGATCCGCACCGCACTGCTGGTCCTACCGCTCGCCGCGGCCGTGGCGCTCGCGCAGCCGGTCGGCGGCAAGAAGTACGCCTTGCTCGTCGGCGTCAATCGCTACGACGATGCCTCGCTCCAGCGGCTCGCCTTCGCCGAAAAGGACGTGACCGACGCGGCCACCCTTCTCAAGCACCAGGGCTACTCCGTCGTGCTGATGACGCTTGCCGATGGCCGGCGCGACCGCGACCGCGCGCCGACTGGGGCCAACGTCCGCGCCCGCGTGACCGAGTTGCTCAAGACCACTGCCAAGGGCGACCTGGTGTTGATCGGCCTCGCCGGCCACGGTCTCCAGTTCGACGGCGCGGCCGATGCTTTCTTCTGCCCGCGCGATGCCAAGGCCGACCCCACCCGCACCGATACACTCATCTCGCTCGCGGCCCTGTACCGCCAGCTCAACGACGACAGCAAGGCCGACGCGAAGCTGTTGCTCGTGGACGCCTGCCGCAACGATCCGCTCGCCTCTCGCAGCGCCGGAGCGGAGCCGGCGAAGTTGCCGCCGCCGCCGCGGAACGTCTCGGCCCTGTACAGTTGCCGAGCCGGCGAGCGGGCCTACGAGACCGAGACGTACCGGCACGGCGTCTTCTTCCACCACGTCATCGACGCTCTGCGCGGCAAGGCGGCCAACGCCCGCGGCGACGTGACCTGGGACCGTCTGACGACCTACGTCCGCGAAAGCGTGCCGGCCGACCCGGCCATCCATGGCGTTGGCCGGCGACAAACACCGACGCTCAACGCCGGCGAGTTCTCCGCCACTGCCGTCGTAGCCCGGCGGTGGACGTCCATGCGACCGGTGCTACTCGCCGCGCCGTTCCCGGCGGAGCGCGCCCGCGAGGCCCGCGAGCTGTGGGCGCAGCTCGCCGGGGTGCCGGAGGAGGCCGTCGCCCCGACCGGGCTGCGGCTCGTGCTGGTGCCGCCCGGCACCTACACCGCCGGTGGCGAGGAGTCGCCCGCGGCCGTCGCACGGGCGTTCCCGGCAGAGGACCCAGAGGCGTTCGCCAACGAGCAGCCACCGGTCCTTGCGACGATCGGCCGGCCGCTCTACGTCGGGGCAACGGAGATAACGGTCGGTCAATTCCGCACCTTTACCCAGGCCAGTGGCTATCTGACTGACGGCGAGGCTGGCCGCTCGACGGAGAATCCGACCGGTGCCGCCTCCGAGGCCGACAAACACGCCTGGAACAAGCCCGGCTTCGTCACCTGGGGCGAGAACCACCCGGTCACGCACGTCAGTTGGAATGACGCACAGGCGTTCGTCCGCTGGCTCAATGAGGTCGAAAAGGTGCCGGGCCGCCGCTATCGGCTGCCAACGCAACTGGAGTGGGAGTACTTCGCTCGCGCCGGCACGACGACGCGCTACTGGATCGGCAACGACCCGGAGTCGCTGGCGGCGGCGGCCAATGTGCCGGACGCGGCACTGGCGGCCGACCAGACCCAAAAGGGTCGCGACGTGCGCTACTACCGCGACACCCACGCGTTCCGCGTCTTCAAAGGGTCCAAGGACGGCCGCGACGTGTGGACGCTGTTCCAGTGCATGCCCGGCGAGGAAGTGACGCTCTCACAGACGTTCGGGGCCAAGGTCGAGACGCGCGAGACGCGCCGAGCCGACGCGGGCGTGCCCGACAGGCAGGTCCGCGTCGTCAACGCATCGGACACCAACCCGCTGTACCTGACGATCGGCGACCGGCAGATGCGGGTGGAGCCGCGGCAGTCGACCGAGTTCCGCCCCATGTCTATCGGCGCGTCGTACCGCATCCGCCGGACGGACGGCTTCGCCGAGGTTGCGCCAGTGGCGAGCTTTCGGCCGAACCCGTTCGGCCTGTACGACGTCCACGGCAACGTGTGGGAGTGGTGCGACGACCCGTACGTGGAGGGCGGCCCGGCGGCCCTGGCGGACGGCGGCGGCCGTCCGACGGATCGCTACGCGATCCGCGGCGGTTGCTTCTTGTGACGGCTCGCCCTGCAACGGGCGGCAGTTCGCCAGCCCTCCTTGCCGACGGCCCGCGGCCAGAACATCGGCTTCCGCGTGGTCTGCGAGATCGCGGAGCGGTGATCCGCCGCGGTCAGGCCGCCCAGTCCGCGGCGGCGAGGCCGGGGACGCGGGTGAAGTCCTGCAAGTTGTGCGTCACGACGGTCGCGCCGAGTTCGAGGGCGATGGCCGCGATGCGCAGGTCGTTGCCCTTGACGCGGAGCTTCATCCGCTTGAGGGACTCGTACCGGGCGATGGCCGCGAGGTCGAAATCGACGATGGCGTACTCTTGGAGGCTTCGAGCCACGTCGGCGAGTTCGGCGTACGCGAACGCGACCTTGGCCGGCTGCCGGGCCTTCCGCAGGAACGTGAACCAACCGGACAACGCCTCTTCGACCGTGATGATGGTCACGCCGATGTCGGTCGGCGGGTGTAACGCGAGGTTCGCAGCACCTGGGGGTGGTTCTTCCGCCGGAGGCTGAACGTGTCGGTGTCGAGGACGAACGCCGTCATGCGCCGCGCCCGGCGGCGGGTACGCCGTTCGCGGGCTTGGGCGGTTCGGCGGGGTCGTACTCGATCCCCTCTGCCTCGTCCTTCTCGCGGCGGTAGTCGGCGATGGCCTGCAAATACTCCTGATACCACGGGTGGTCGATCTCGGCAGTCCGGTCGACCGGCGCGGCCGGCTGAGGGGCGACGACAACGGTGTCCAGCCGGGCGGTCCTCAGCTTCTCGTCGACGACCCGTTGGAGGTTACGGACGGCGGCATCATGGGTGTCGCCGTCGGCCGATAGCGCGAACGGCTCGCCGCACCGCGCGCGGAATCGGCCGCCGACTTCTTCGACCAGTACAGGAATCTGCATCGCCGGCCCTCCACGGGTGACTCCCGCCAGCATACCGACCGGTCATCCCCGCGCCTGCGCCGTCAGCCGCCGGAACAGCGCCCGGATGCGCCGCGTGTGGCCCTCCACATCGCCCAGGAACCGCTCGGCCGGGTGGCCGTCGCTGGGGGCGGAAACCAGCCGCCGGGCCCGCAGAGCCACCCCCGAGGTTCGGTGATGCATGTGAGGTGTGGGCGGGGGCGTAGGCGAGTGGAATGAGGTGGCGGCGACGTGGCGGCGGTCAGGGGCCGCTACGTAAAACCATTGGGAAACG
>CAZNSL010000345.1:5965-6383 GCA_964574975.1 uncultured Alcaligenaceae bacterium
TCCACATCGCCCAGGAACCGCTCGGCCGGGTGGCCGTCGCTCGGCTCGTAACCGAGCCGCCGGGCCAGCTTCGCCACCTCGGTCGCGTCTTCCGGCAACTCGTCCGACGCTCGGTTCGTCACCGCTCGTAGCCGCAACTCCACTAGCCGCAGGAAGTCGTAGCCCAGCCGCAACGGCGCGTGGTCCTCCGCCGACAGTAGGCCGGTCGTCAGCAAGGCGTCGAGCGCGTCGCGCGTATTCGGCGTCTGCAACTCCGGGCGACTAGCCGCGTGCTGGAGTTGGTAGAGCTGCACCAGGAACTCGACATCGACCAGCCCGCCGGGGCCGCGCTTCAGGTCGCGCGGGCTGCGGCCGGCTTCCAGTCGCGCGCGCATCGCCCGCACCTCCTGGGCGCAGGTCGGCCCGCACGGCGTGCCGT
>CAZNSL010000346.1:0-6352 GCA_964574975.1 uncultured Alcaligenaceae bacterium
CGATCTCGGCGTCGTTGCAGACCTGCGTCCCGCTCGGCAGCATCGGTTTCGCCTTGACGGTAAAAGCGACGGCACCATCGCCCGCGGGCGGGAGCAGGTTGGGTGGCAGGAAGCCCGCGAGGGCGTCCTCGGGTAGGTCCAGCGTATCGGGGTCGAGCGAGGTGAAGCGCCAAGTGACCACGCCGGTGACACGCTCGAGAATGGCGCGAATCCGGACGAGCAGGTTCTGCTCGGGGCGCAGGTCGAGTTCGGCAAAGAAGTCTTGCGCGCCGGGCGGTGGAAACACCCGGCGATCACCGAACGCGATCGGACCCAGGCTGAAGGTGTCGAGGTCGAGCACCGCCGTGTCCAGGGCATCCGTGACCACGACCTCCTGCGCCGGCGCTGTCGCCAGTACGGGATCGTTCTCGAACAGGACCGTGTAGCGTAGCGGCTCCTCGTCCGAGACGTAGCCTGTACCCATCGCCGAGCCGAACTTGCCGTTCGGATCGAACGGGATGCGCGGGTCCGTCGGCGGCGGACACGAGCACTGCCGACCGCCGGGCCATTTCCTCTTCGACGGACAACCATTCACGCACTCGCCGCTGCAGCCGGGGCCACCGCCGCCGACCGGGATGAACGGCGACGGACGCCCCTCGTGGACTGCCGACGGCCCCGCCGTGTCGATCGGGACGCAGGCGTCGCCGCAGCGGACAGGCGAGTCCTCGCCACCCGCCGCGTAACCACCATCCGCGCCCGGATCGCTACCGCTTGCCGCACCGCCCTCCGGCTCACCGAGGTTGCGAATCCACGCCTCGCCCCCGAGCTTCACCATTCGCTCGAGCTGATCGCTGATGTACTGCGCGAGAAAGTCGCGGTCGCTCGGCGGCGTGCCACCGAGGACGTCGCGCACGTATGCGATCGTGTTGTCGACGTGACGCTGCACGTACTCCGGATCGATGTCCGGGTCGCCGTCGGGGTCCGGGCCATCGGCGGTCGCGAACGCCTGGCCAATGAACGGCACCAGCAACGGGCTCGCAACGCGTTGCGCCGGGAGCTTGACGCGGAACTCGAGCGCGCCGGTGAAGCCCGCCGGGATGAGCGGCAGGATGAACGAGTGCATGGTGTAGTCCGTGACGGGGCGCGCATCGACTGCGGTGCGGATCGTGTTCCACGCGCTGAACACCTGGTCGGGATTCGTAGGCGGTGGCGCGACAGAGAAGCTCAGATTCAGGCCGATGCCGGGCGCAGCAGCGATCTGCATCGGTACCCCGAGCGCGTCGGCGTTGCCGCGGTTGCCGTACACGAAGAAGAAGCGCGTCCAGCGGCCGATCCGCAGCGCCACCGGGCCGACCATCTCCGCCCACACGTCCGGAGCTCCGCCGACGTCGACGCGAAAGGCGTTTGACCGAGTGGTGCTCGAGCCATCGGGGTTGGTGACGACGACCGCGTAGTTGCCCGGCGCCACCCCGACGAGGTTGAACGCCGTCGCGATCACGGTACCGTCAGCGCTCGTGTTGGTCGGGACGCCCGCAACGTCCGTGGCACCCGGTCTTGTTAGCTTGACGGTACTCCCGGAAGCGAATCCGTGGCCGTGGATCAGCGCGCAGATGTTGCCGCCGTTGCCCCCGTTCGGCGGATCGACCTTGCCCACGCCGAAGCCACCGCCGTTTTCGTAGGAGCCGGAGTCACAGCGCGCGCCGCCGTCGCCGTCGCCGTCGGTCGGGCTCGGTTCGCCGCGCTGGTCGCCGGTGAGCACGTTCCCGTCGCCGTCGCGGCAGCCGCTCGGGGCGCCGCCGTCGATCGCCGGGCTACCCTCGACCGTGCCGTGCGTCTCCGTCAAGCCGCCGTTGTCGCGCAGCGGTTCGAGCTGCGGATCGACGCCCGTCTGGTCGCCATCGGCGGTGGTCAGGTCACATTGGGTGCCGCCCTGGCCGTCGGCTCCGCCCTGGTCTCCGATGATGTTGTAGCCGTCCGAACCGATCTTGGTGCCGCGACCGCCGTCGTAACAGTCGGGCGCGAAGTCGGGTGCGTGGTTGCCGGCGACGATGGTGTTGGCGAACGTCATGATGCCGCCCTCGTCGTTGGCGACGCCACCCGCGCCGCCGCGCGTGCCCGTCACGTCCTGCGAGCGGTTGTTGGTGACCGTCACGTTGCGCAGGTGGACTTGGTTCAGGACCCCCGTGGCCCACAGGCCGCCGCCGTAGTACCAGCCGGCGCGGTTGCCGCTGATCGTCGAACTCTCGATGTCGACCGTGGACCGGTTGCCAGCGACCATGATTCCGCCGCCGCCGTAGCCGGTCGCCTCGTTGCCGGAGATCGTGCTGCGCTTGATCTCGGTCCGGCCGCCCTGGTTGCCGCCGTAGATGAAGAGGCCGCCGCCTTGCGCCTCGGTCGACGTGTTGTCGGCGATGGTGCTGTCCGAGATCGTGGCATCGACTGGGATGTTGAACGAGTCGCTGTACACGCCGCCACCGCCGACCGTCGCGGTGTTCTGGAAGATCCGCGAGCGATGAATACGCAGGGTGCCGGAGCTGTAGACTCCGCCGCCCTTGGCGCGCGCCGAGTTCGCGGTGACGACCGCGTCGACCAGCGTCAGATCGCCCGCGTTGTTGATGCCGCCACCGCCGCCGAACAAGCTGCCACCCGTCTGTGCGCCGCCGCGGATCGTCACCCCCTCGATCCGCGTCGGTGCGTTGCTGCCGACCAGGAACACGCGTCCCGCGCCGTTGCCGTCGATCACGACCGAGGCCGCATTCTGATGGCCGCGAATGGTGACCCGGCCGGCGAGGCAGAGCGTGATTGCGTTGGAGCCTACGTCGCCGAACTGCGTCGTGTGGACCGAGCAGGGTGCCGTCGCGGTGAGCACGTAGTTTCCCGACGGCAGGGTGATCGTGCTCTCCTCACTATCCGGGCGGGAGTTGGCGTCCGTGAGAGCGCCACGCAAGCTGCAGTCCCCCGGTGTTGCGTCGTCGCAGACGAAGAGCGCGGGATCGTCGATCGTGGTGTCGACGGCGTAGTCGCGCGCCTCAGCAACGCGGTTCAGGGACGTCGCGAGCGCCAACGCGCAGCTCGCCAGGACGAGGAGAGTCGTTCGCATGCTGCCTCCCGGGGCGCGGACGCAGCCGAGCCCACGCCCCAAAGGCGTGAGGAGTGACCGAACGACGTTCAATCGGGGCGAACGCCACCGAGATCATGGGTATCCTGAGTGCTCGATTCGGAGAGCGCTCGGGAGCCCTCCCGCCGACACCGCTGGCGTGCCGACCGGGGCCCTTCGGAGTCGCCACCCGCCGCGCCTCGCGTCGATTCCGGGGGCGGGGCCGCCGCTCCGCTCGGCGCCGATCCCGTCGACGCACGAGGATCCGCTCCGACGGCGCAACCAACTACGAAGCGGGCGCGGCAAGCGAGTCTGGAGAGACTTCACGGCCGCTCCCGCGGTCGTCGGCCTCGTCCTGATCCCAGCCACACCAGTCGCACCTGCACCGTCATTGGCCTGCGTGATCTGTAGTAGGCGTTCGTCGGCCTGACCCCAGAATCGGCGCGGCGTGACGAGTTCGACGTCGCCTTCGCACGTCGCCTGGCGGATCTCGTGGTGGATGGTGGCGCGGGATGCGGCGTCAAGAACCGACGACTCCGGGCTTCTCGGCGAGAGCGCGGACGAAGCCGACGACCTCGTGGCGGGTGTGATGGGGAACCCAGTGGCCCGTCAGAGTTCCCCAAGTTCTTTATCTTGTCTGCACCAGATCCTCGGAGATCTCGGCGATCACCGCACCCTTGCGTGCCAGCTTGGCTTCGGGGCGTTCGATCCGCTCCGCCTGCTTCTGGTCACGCGACGCGACTGCCCGAGACGGCGGAGCGAACGGCGTCGCTCCGTCCTCGAAGAGCTGGCGCTGCCAGCAGTGGAACAGACTTCCTTGGATCCCATGTCTCTCGCAGCCGTCGGACACGGGCTTGCGATCGACGGCCTGCTCGCGCAAGACAGCGAGCTTCGCGTCGGGATGGCGGTGACGACGGCGCTTCTTCGCCATGACGACACGCATTGCCGTGTCCCGTCCGCGGCGACAAGGCTGGCTCGTTTACGCTGAACCAGGACACCCTGCCGCCCCGTCCCCATCCGGGGTGCGATGCCTCAACGTGGAAGTGCCGGTCGCCGGCGGGAACCTGCCGGGCATCGCCAGCCGCGGGTGTCGACGCCGATGAAGGCCGCGGGCCGGTTCAGCGTCGGTTTCCCCGCCATGCAGCTCGACGACGCTCTCGACGCCAGCGGCAGCGCCAGCTCGGTGGGTTGGATGCGATCGAGGATGCGCTCGCGGATGGACCCGAGTTCGTCGTGGATCGTGTGCTTGCGGTTGCGGAGGCCCGCGCGCACCTGCCACAAGTCGAGCGTCTTGCACGACCGCCCGAACGAAAGGGACGACGATCTGGACCGCAAAGGATGGTGGCTGCTCGGCGAGCCCGACGAGACACGCGACCGGTTCATCGTCGCCGCCCTGGGCGAGCCCGGCGCGGCGTGGGAAGCGTGGCGGGCTCTCGTCTCGAGAGGCGCTCACTTGCGGCATGACCCGATCACCCGCCGCTGGTTGGCTCTCGTGGGGCTCAACCTTCGGGGGCGCGGCGAGGACTCCGCGCTCGACGTCTGTGATCGAGCGAGCCGCGAGAACTGGGCCCACGCCTTGCACCTGGTGACCATCGCCGGGCCGGTGTGCGCCGGCCTTCGCGAGCACGGGATCCGGTGCGTGGTGTTGAAGGGGGCCGCTCTCGGCGCGACGGTCTATCCGCACCTCGGGGTTCGACCCTTCGGCGACGTCGACATCTTGATCCCACCCACGAGCTTCGCCCCGGCATGCGAGATCATCGAGGCGTTGGGATGGAAATCTCCGCGCGCCGTCGGCAGTCTCGCGCGCGACCTGTCCCACGCGATCGACTTCTCGAGACCTACGGGCGGATCCATCGACTTGCATCGGCAGTTGCTCACGGAAGGCGGGCCACCAGACGTCGATCTGGGAGTCTGGCAGCGCGTCGAGCCAGCGACCGTCGGCCGAATCGAGACGCTCGTACTGGGGCCGGCAGACACTCTCCTCCACGTGATCGTCCACGGGATCCGTCGCATGCCAGTTCATCCCGGCACGTGGCTCGCCGACGCCACTTACCTGCTTCGGACCACAGGCCATCGCGTCGCGTGGGATGTCCTCGTGGATGAGGCCCGCCGGCGACGACTCTCCTATCAGGTTCGGCAAGGCTTGGAGCTCGTGCGAGACGTGGGCCGCGTCGACATACCGGCACGGGTCATCTCGGAACTGAGTCGAACGACGACCGCGTTCGAGCCACTCGAGTGTCGCGTGAAAGTCCGCGGCGACGCCGCGGCGAAGACGCTGTCGAGGATCGTGCACGCCTGGCGCCGCTCCGGCTTGCAGCCCGACGGTTCGCGGCGAGGGCTCCTCGCCAGCTTTGTCGGGCTCGTGCGTCTGGACTCGCCGCGATACCTCGGGAGGTGGGTCGTAGCTCAGGTTGGTGACCGGGTGAGGTCTGTCAGGGAACGGCGTCGTAGGACGAGCGGCTCGAGTAGCACGATCGGGGAGTGACGCCTCGGCCCCGGTTGACAAGCACGCTCTCCAACGTCGACAGTGACGGCCGTCATGGCATGGGAATTCTTGGCGGCTGCCGCGCGATCCGTGCTGGCGCTCGTGTTCCTGTCTGCTGGGTTCTTGAAACTCGCAGGCGCGTCCCCGGTGGCCGAGACGATGGCCGCATTTGGCTTTCGTGGTCCCCGCTGGGCCGCGGCGAGTCGGTTCCTCCCAGCGCTCGAGATCATCGTCGGCCTGGCGCTGGTGTGGCCACTCACGGCGCTCGCGGGTTCGCTGGCCGCGGCGCTCTTGCTCGGTGCCTTCACGGCGGTGATGGTTGCTGCCCTTCGGCGCGGCGAGGCGCCGCCATGCAACTGCTTTGGCGCCGTGACGGCCGCACCGATCAGCCGGCGCACGGTGGCCCGCAATGTGGCGTTGCTCGCCGTCGCACTGGTGGCCGTCGTGCTCACTTCTCGATCGGCGGGGCCGTCGCTCTTGGCGTGGTCGACGGGCATGCCGCGACTCACCGAGCTGCTCGTGCTGGCCACGCTGCTCCTGATGCTCGCCGTCCTCGCCCTCGGCCAAACACTCGCCGGTGCGCTCGCCACGCAGCAGAGCCTGCAGAAATCTCTGGCCGCGCTCGAACACATCGTCGATGAGTCCGGTGCTCCGCGCGTGGTGCGCGAGGCGCCGCCGCGCGACGACAGCCTGCCGGTTGGAGCTCCCGCGCCCGCGTTTTCCCTGACCTCGGCCCAGGGTACGCCGGTCACCCTCGCTCGATTGCTCGAGGCGGGACGGCCGGTACTGTT
>CAZNSL010000347.1:0-6350 GCA_964574975.1 uncultured Alcaligenaceae bacterium
GGACCTACTTGGATCAGTCGGCGATGTCCAGCGGATCGTTGCTGACGATGTTGTGGACCACGATGGTGAACGTCCCGTCGTCGGCTTCGTCGATGTCGATGCCTTCCGCGCCGTTGTCGTTGGCCGTTACGTTCGCGAACAGCCCCACGAAGTCGCCGTCGCCGGATTCGTCGATGTCGATGCCGTCGTCGCCGTTGCCGCTGGCCGTCACGTTGTGAAACACCGCGATGAGGTGTCCGATTCCCGCCTCCTCCAGCACGATGCCCTCTTCGAGGTTGCCGGCCGAGGTGCCATTGCGGCTCGCCCCGACGTGGACGAATGTGGCCAGCAGGCTGCCGCCGTCGCCTTCGCTGAAATCGAGACCCTTGTCGCCGTTGTCGTTGCCGTCGACGTCGATCAAGGTGGCGATCAGGTTACCGGCGTCGTCCAGTTCGTCGGCATCGTCTTCGTTGAGGTCGAGTCCGCCCTCGAAGTTGGCGTTGAAGCGGGCGTGGACGACACTCGCGATCAAGTCGCCGGGGCCGCCCTCGTCCACGTCGAAACCGTCTTCGAGGTCGCCGGCGTTGGCGCTGCCGTTGAGCGTGAACGCGGAGTTGCGGACATCCGCACGAACGCTGCCGTCGTTGCGCTCGTCGAGTTCGATGCCGTCGCCGCCGTTTTCGGTGACGGTCGCGTTGCTGAACGTCGCGACGATATCGCCGGCCCCGCGCTCATCGACGCGAATGCCGTCGAAGTCGTCGGGGTTGGAGCCGTTGCCGGCGATGACGCTGCCCAGGATGTCGAGCCTCAGGCTCGCCGCCGTGGCGTTGGTGATGTCGTCGAAGTGCAAGCCGTGCTCGACGCTGTTGCGGATGGCCACACGATTCAAGGTGATGGCAATCTCGCCGGTCGCCCCCGCGGGGACGATCACATCGACGTTCTTCAGCCCGTTTTGGAAGGTGAGGCTTTCGAGCGTCAGGTCGGCCCCGCCGGTGGCTTCCAGCAGGTCGAAGGATCCCTGGCTGCCCGCAACGGGCTGAATCGCGGTGTCGTTGCCCCGGATGCGCAGCGACTGCGTGCCGGTGTAGCCGAGCGAGCTTTCGAGGTTCACGGCCGCGACGTGGTTCCGGATGACGATGGCGTCGATGGCGGTGTCGCCGTTGGCCTGCCCGATGGCGGCCCGCAGACTGCCCGGTCCGTCGTCCGCTCCGGTGTTGACGAAGACGACCGCCGGGACCGCGCGGGTCTCCAGCGATTCCAGGCGCAGCGGCCGCCCCGTTCGAGCCGGCCCGCGTCGCGACTTGACGAATGCCCCACGCATGACAGATCTCCTTGGATCGCCTCGCAGTCTGCGTAAGAAAAATGGAGCCTTCGACCTCGGCGCGCAGACTGAGCGCCGGGCCTAGGCCGGGCCGGTGAGGGACTTGCTTGGCGGCTAGGCCTCACCGGCCGCTTTCGTTCGTGTCGGCGTCGCTGTGCCGTTGAACCGAATCTCACTCGCTGGCGCGTCGGGCTAACCGGTCGTGTCGCGCCCGGCCATTACATGTCACTTCCTGCCGCCCTCAAGTCCGGCGAGCAGTTGCTTGAAGTCGTCGCGGCCGCGCAGGCTGGCGAGGTCCGGGTCCGTCGTCAGTTGCTTCACGTCGCGATAGCCACCGCCGACGGCCTTTTGCAACCACGACATGGCTCGGTTCGCTTCGTCGCCGGCTGCGCCCGGATCCTGGGCCAGCGCGTTGGCCGTGGCAGCACGAAACCGCGCGGCCCGAACCTGACTGCCGGCGTCGGTTCGGTTCAGTCGTTCCCACATCTCGGCCGTCGCCCGGCAGCCGGCGGCGTCGCTTTGCTTCTGGAAAACCCGAAGTCGAATCTCCATGACCGCGGGAATCAGTTCCGGATCGACCGCGACGCGCGTCGCGCGCTGGAGACACTCGTCGACCAGAGGCGAGGCTTCCCGCTCGCGGTCCAGATGCACGAGATTGGCGGCCAGATTCCACATGCATCCCAGCGTGTGGGGATGGTTCTCGCCGCTCGTGGCCTTCACGAGTCGAAGCGCCTCTTCGCGCAGCGGAAGGGCCTCCGCGTGTCGGCCGAGGATGGCGTAGCTGGTCCCCAGGTTGATCGTGCTGGCGATTGTGTTGGGATGCTGGGGTGCAAACCTCTGTTTGGTGAGCCGCAGCGTCGCTTCGTCGTGTACCAAGGCCTCCTGGAGCCGGCCGATTTCCCGGAGGCAGTTCGCCAAATTCCTTCGCGTCGTCAAGGGGTCCGGATGATCGGCCCCAAGGCCGTCGGTCTGGAGCCGGAGCGTCGTCTCGTATAGCTCCAGGGCCTTCGCGGTCTGCCCCACGGCAAGGTAACTGTTGGCCAGATTGTTCGCGCTGCGGAGCGCTTCGCTGTGGTTCGACCCGTGTCGGGCCTGGTCGATGCGCAGTACATCCCGACGGAGCGTCAGTGCTTCCTCGTGACGGTTGAGGGAGAACAAGTTGTTCGCCAGGTTTTTCATGCTCGCCAGCGTATCGGGATGCTCGTCGCCCAACCTGGCTTTCCGCAGCGCGAGCGTTTTCTCATTGAGCTTCAGCGCCTGCGCGTGCCGGCCGAGGGCCTTGTAACAGATCGCCAGATTGTTGAGGCTCGCAAGGGTCTTGGGATGGTCCGGGCCTAGCACGGCCGTGTAGAGGTCTCGCGCCCGCAGGCATTGCTCTTCGGCCGCCGTCGCATTGCCGAGATACGAGTAGGAGATGCCCAGAGTCATGCGCAATCGAGCTTCGATGAGCGGCTGGTTGCCGAAGCTCTCCGCGATGTACGGGAGCGAAGCGTCGATGGCCTCGCGCAAGCCGATGTCTTGGCCTCGGCCCCCGGCGAGACGCCGCGGGCGGATTGCGGCAAACAGGCGGCCCTCCACGAAGTCGAGAACGGCCTTCGTTTCGGCTTCCTGCTCCAGGGCCAACTCCTTCGCTTGCTTCTCGGCCGCCGCCGCGGCGAGGGCTTTCCGCTCGTTGCGTTCCGCCTGTTCGCGGTGCCGTTCGGCGCGCACCAGCCCCCACGACGTGCCGGCGATCCCGGCCACGAGCGTCAGCAGCACCAGACCTGCGGCCAGGAGCGTCGGCTTCTGTCGCCGTGCGAACTTCTTCAACCGGTAGCCGCGACTCGGCGGCCCAGCCAGCACCGGCTCGTCCGCGAGGTAACGGCGCACGTCGGCGGCCAGGGCGCTGGCGGTGTCGTAGCGGCGATTGCGGTCCTTCTCCAACGACTTCATCACGATCCAGTCGAGTTCGCCGCGGACCATCCGCCGCAGCGCTTTCGGCTCGGTGCGGCGGTTGGCCGATACCGTTTCCGCGGCCAACCCTAGCGTGCTGATCCGCGTGCTGGGCTTGGCCGGCTCCTCCTCGCGGATGATCCGCCGAAACTCGTCGAGTCCGGCCGTCTTGAGCCGTTCGCCGTCGAACGGCGTCATCCCCGTCAGCAACTCGTACAGCAACACGCCCAGGGCGTAGATGTCGGTGCGGGTATCGACATCGAGGCCGCTTTGCCCCGCCTGCTCCGGCGACATGTACATGGGCGTGCCGACAACTTGCGTCAGGTTCGTGTAGACCGTCATGTCGGTGAGCCGCTGGCCGACGGCCTTGGCCACGCCGAAGTCGATGACCTTCGCGACCGGCGTGCCGTCGTGCGATGCAACCAGCACGTTGGACGGCTTCAAGTCGCGGTGGATGATGCCCTTCTGGTGCGCGTGCTGCACCGCGGCGCACACGTCGATGAACAGGGCCAACCGCTCGCGCAGCGGCAAGTGATTCGCGTCGCAGTACGTTGTGACGGGCGTACCCTTCACCAGTTCCATGACGAAGTAGGGCCGGCCGGCGGGCGTTGCGCCACCGTCGAACACTTTGGCGATGTTCGGGTGGTCCATGAGCGCGAGCGCCTGCCGCTCGGCCTCGAACCGCGCGATCACCTGCCGGCTGTCCATGCCCGGCTTGACGACCTTGAGCGCGACCCGCCGATGCACGGGCTTCGTCTGTTCGGCGACGAAGACGAGGCCCATGCCACCCTCGCCGATCGACTCCATGAGGCGGTACGGGCCGATGACGCTGCCGGGCTGCTCGCCGACCGGCTCGGGGATGGGTTCCGAGCGTTCCAGGAAACCGCTCGCGCCGACGTTTGCCTGCAACAACGCTTCGACCGACGCGCGGAGCGCCGGGTCGCCGGCGCAGGCCCGGTCGAGGAACCGCGCCCGTTCGTCGGGGCTGGTGCAAGCCAGCGCTTCGTGGAACAGTTGTTCTTCGTGCATGGGCCACCCGGGGGCGGTGAGTGGCGAGTGGTGGTGTTGTCTTAGCCCCGGAGGGGCGGCCGTCGGTAGCCAGGGGTGTTAACCCCTGGAACCGGGATGCCATGTCGTCCAGCCCCGGAGGGGCGGCAGACGGGCCGCGCAAGACTGTCTGCCGCCCCTTCGGGGCTAACCCGTTGGGGACACCGGAACCAGGGGTTGACACCCCTGGCTACCAACGGCCGCCCCTCCGGGGCTAAGACACGCAGAACAGCGAAACCTTTGCTACTCGCCACCTCGACCGCTCGCCGTCACACCTCTATGCGAGAACGGGCGAATCTGGCACCAAGATTCCTGGCCCGGTGGGACTCGGGTCCGCGGTCACGGCCCACCGACGACGCCGAGTTCGCGGCGAAGCCAGGCGCGGGTGAAGACCCATTGGCGGTCCACTGCGCTCGGCGACAGGCCCAGGACCGCGGCCGCCTGGTCGCCCGTCAACCCGGCGAAGTAGCGCAGCTCGACGAGCTTCGCCTTGACCGGGTCCGTCTCCGCCAGGCGCTGAAGGGCCGCGTCGAGGGCCAACAGGTCCACGTCCGGTTGAGGGGCAACGACGATGTCAGCGTCGAGGTCCTGGCGCTGGCGGTCGCCGCCGTGCTTGTGCGTCTGCTTGCGGCGGGCGTTCTCGACGAGGATGCGCCGCATCGCCTCGGCGGCGGCCGCGAAGAAGTGTCGGCGGTTGTCCCAGTGCGGGTCGTCGCCGTGGCCGACCCTCCGCAGGTACGCCTCGTGGACCAGGGCCGTGGCGTCGAGCGTTTGCCCCGGCTTCTCGTGAGCGAGCTTCTGAGCGGCGAGGCGGCGCAGTTCGTCGTAGACGAGCGGCAACAGTTGCGCGGCGGCGTGCGGGTCGCCCTGGCGGATCAGGCCGAGCATCTGCGTCGCGTCGCTCATGCGACTTATGCTATGCCGCCGAAGTCGTGCGCCCGGCTACGGTAGATGCTGTGGATGTGGTTGGCCGGGTTGCGCTGCGGGTCGGTCTGTTCGTTCAGGTAGTGGATCACGAACGTCGGCCCTTGCACGACGTAGGTGTGCCGCTGCCCCGGCTGCGCCTCGCCGGAGTAGGCGAACGTCACCTTCTCCAGCCCGGCCGCGTGCAGCCGATCCGTCTCGACTTTCGCCAGGTCCGCCGGCATCCGCCCGGTGTAATGGGCGACGAGCGACTCCAGCGCCCGCTTTTGCGCCGCGGTCATCGTCGAAGCCGCCACGCCGGTCGGCAGGTCGGGCGCGCGGGCGGTGCGGCCGGCTACCTCCGGCAGGTGCTTCGGCAACCGTGCGGCCGATTGCTGTCCGGCGTCGAGGGAGCGGAACAACTCGCGGCCGAGGTCCTCGCACGGTGCGATCGTCTCGCGCTCGCCCCGCCGCGGGCCGTGCTTGATCGTCACCGGATTAACGCCCAGGAACAGCGGCGATGCCGACACGATCCGCCCGGCGTCCACTGCGACGTTGACCGACATGTGGTGCCCTTCGAGCCGCCAGCCCCATCGCACGGTCGCACCCGGGGTACCGAACACCGTGACGAAGTACCAGCCCGGCTTACGTAACCACGCGTTCTGCGGCTCCAACTCGGCTAGGATGGCCTCGCGGGCCATGATGTCCTGACACCACTTGAAGCCGTCGGCACTGGTGCCCGTCCGGAGCAGGTCCAAGGCGGCGGACTTCGCGGCGGCGCTCATGGCATCGAGCGGCACGCCCTTGCGGGTGGGCAACTTCGTCTTGGCGTCCTGGAGCGGGACGAAGTGCCAGTTGTAGCGCTCCGGATCGCCGATGGCGTAGCGGACCTTGGCCCGCTGGTCGTCGGTCAGTGCGGCCAGGAACCGCTCGGCGGCCGCGGCCATCGTCGCACCCGGCACGGCGGCTTTGCCGTCGTCCGCCACCAGTCGCGGGCCGGCCGCGAGGGATACGGCCACCGCCTTGAGCCAATCGCGTCGCGTCGTCGTCATCGCCCGGACTCCGGTGGGACTATCGGGTGCGGCAGCCGCCCCAGCCGTCGCTTGTTGTAGGAAGTCGCAGCGGTGATGGGGGCGCGCTTTCTGGTGCCGCGGTTGCAACGTTGCCG
>CAZNSL010000348.1:0-6333 GCA_964574975.1 uncultured Alcaligenaceae bacterium
CTCGGCTCGCGGCGTCACGGCAAACCGCCCGTCGCGCAAGTCTCGTCCCACTCGACGAGACCGAATACAATCGCCCACGCCCCTACGTGCGGGAGCAGGAGCGATGGAACTTAAGGGCAAACGGGCCGCGATCCTCGTCGAACAGCAGTACCAGGAGATGGAGGTCTGGTACCCTCTGTATCGGCTGCGCGAAGCCGGGTGTTCCGTGACGCTCGTCGGCCCCGAGGCGGGGCAGACCTATCCGAGCAAGCTGGGCTATCCCGCGAAGAGCGACAAGGCGGCGAAAGACTGCAAGCCCGACGACTTCGACATTCTGGTGATTCCCGGCGGCTTCGCTCCCGACTTCATCCGTCGCACCGAAGCGATGATCCGGTTTGCCAGTGGCATGGCCGAGGCCGGCAAGGTCATCGCCGCGATCTGTCACGGGCCGTGGGTGCTTTGCTCGACGCAGGCCCTCAAGGGCAAGCGGGCCACCTGTTTCTTCGCCATCAAGGACGACGTAATCAACGCCGGGGCACGCTACGAGGATGCCGAGGTCGTGCGCGACGGCATGCTCGTCACCAGCCGTAAGCCCGATGATCTGCCGGCCTTCATGAAGGCCGTCTTCGAGGCGGCAAAAGAGTTGAAGTCGGCCCGCGCCACCGTTTCCGTCTGACACACCCCCGGAACTCGATGATGCCATCGCACAACCTCGCCCCGTCGAAGGCCGACAAGTTCGCCTTCGGCATTTGGTGCCTCCAGAACCGAGGCCGCGACCCGTTCGGCGACCAGACCCGCGCCGAGCTGAAGGCCATCGACGCGATCCGCGGCCTCGCGGAGCGCGAGTGCTACGGCTTCGAGTTCCACGACAACGACATGATCCCGTTCGACGCCTCCGCGGCCCAGCGGGACGCCATTCTGCGCGACGTGAAAAAGGTGATCGCCGACACCGGCATCCAGCCGACGATGGCGACCACCAACACCTTCTACCATCCGGTGTTCAAGGACGGGGCGTTCACCAGCACCGACCCGGCCGTGCGCCTGTTCGCCACGCAGAAGGTGATGCGCTGCATCGATATCGCGGCCGAGTTGGGCACGCAAGTGTTCGTCTTCTGGGGCGGCCGCGAGGGCGTCGAGGTCGATGCCAGCAAGGACCCGATCCAGGCCGGCGGTTGGTTCCGCGACTCGGTCAACTTCCTGACCGAGTACGTCATCGCCAACGACTACGGCATCAAGTTCGCGCTGGAACCGAAGCCGAACGAGCCGCGCGGCGATCTGTATCTGCCGACGGTCGGCTCGATGCTCGCGTTCATCGCCACGCTCGACCACCCGGAGATGGTCGGCATCAACCCGGAGACGGCCCACGTCAAGATGGCGGGCTTGAACCCGTACCACGAGTTCGCCCAGGCGATCGACGCCGGCAAGCTGTTCGACATCCACCTGAACGGCCAGAAGCCCTTGCGCTTCGATCAGGACCTGAGCTTCGGTTCCGACGACCTGAAGGAAGCGTTCTTCACGATGAAGTTGCTGTCGGATCACAAGTACGAAGGCACGGTCGGCTTCGACGCCCACCCGTACCGCTCGGAGGCCGACCCGTGGGACTTCGTGGAGCGCAACATGCGCACGGCGAAGATCATGAAGGAGAAGGTGCGGCAGTACAATGAGAATCGCGAGATTCAGGACATGCTGAAAGAGATTCACGGTGTGAACGCCGCGCTGGCGGGCGTCGTGAAAAAGTATTCGAAGGAAGCCGCCGCGAAGGTGAAAGACATGACGTTCGACCTGAACGCCATGACCGCGCGGAAGCTACCCTTCGAGCGCCTCGACCAACTCGTGACCGAGTTGCTGTTGGGCGTGCTATAACGATTCGGTTCGTAACGCCTCGCAGACGCGTGGAGTTTGAGCGATGAAACACACCCCCGCCTTCCTCGCCCTCGTCAACGACGCCAAGTCGCGAGTCAAGGAATGCACCGTCGATGACGTGAAGGCCCGCCTCGACCGCGGCGAATCGTTCACGCTCGTGGACACGCGCGAGGAGAGCGAATATGCCGCCAGCCACCTGCCGGGTGCCCTACACCTAGGCAAGGGCGTGATCGAGCGCGACATCGAAACGAAACTGCCCGACAAAGCGACGCCGCTGGTCTTGTACTGCGGCGGCGGGTTCCGTTCGGTACTCGCAGGCGATAACATTCAGAAGATGGGCTACACCAACGTCATCTCGATGGACGGCGGCGTCCGCGGGTGGCGCGATAAGGGCTACCCGTTTACGAAAGACTGAAACACCCTCCCTCGCCGACAAGGAGCACTCGATGCCTCGCAAGAGTTCCGACCGCCGCGACTTCCTGAAATCGGCCGCGGCCGGCGCGGCCGTGACCTTGGCCGCCAGCAGTTACAACCGCGTGCAAGGCGCGAACGGCAACATCAACGTCGGCTTCCTCGGCGTTGGTGGCCGCTGTCAGCAACACGTCGATGTCATCTTGAAGATGCAGAAGGAACAGAAGGGCGTCCGGCCCATCGCCGTCTGCGACGTGTGGGACGGCGACGGCAAACTCGGCTACGACCGCAAGACCAAGACCTACAACGGCCGGGGCCTGTACCCGACGGCGAAGCGCTGCGGTATCGAGGAGGGCGACAAGAAGCACGTTACTAAGGACTACCGCAAGATCCTCGACGACGGCAACGTGGACGTGGTCTGCATCGCCACACCGGACCATTGGCACGCCAAGATGACCATCGACGCGATGCAGGCCGGCAAGCACGTCTACTGCGAAAAGCCGATGACGCGCACCATCGAGGAGGCTCAGGCCGTCGTCGATGCCTGGAAGAACTCAGGCAAAGTGATGTCGGTCGGCGTCCAGTCGATGGCCGACCCGACCTGGACGAAGTGCGCCGACTTCATCCGCGGTGGCGGCATCGGCAAGATGCTCATGGGGCAGACGAGCTACTTCCGCAATTCGTCGGTCGGCCAGTGGCGCTACTACAAACTCACCAAGGGCATGAACCCGACGACGATCGACTGGGACATGTTCCTCGGCCACGCCTTCGACGTGAACGGTGTGAAGATCGGCCCATCCACGAAAGAGATGCCGTTCGACCGGGCCGTCTACGGACAGTGGCGCTGCTACTGGCCGTTCGGGGGCGGCATGTACACCGATCTGTTCGTCCACCAAGTCACGCACCTGCTGACGGCGATGGGC
This sequence comes from uncultured Alcaligenaceae bacterium, assembly GCA_964574975.1. Taxonomy (GTDB): domain Bacteria; phylum Planctomycetota; class Planctomycetia; order Gemmatales; family Gemmataceae; genus JAXMAS01. The sequence continues at coordinate 3,177 of CAZNSL010000348.1, forward strand.
CTCAAGTACCCTGGTCGCGTGGTTGGCGGCGGCGGTATTTACATGGAGTACGACGAGCGCGACGTGCCGGATGTCGCGACGATTGTGGCCGATTTCAACGAAGGTTGTCAGGTGTTGATTTCCTCGACGATGTGCAACGACCACCGCATCGAGGAGTGCATCCGCGGCCACGCGGGGACGATTAAGTTCGTGGCCAAGGAAGGTAACGCCATGAAGGGTTTCGAGGTCATCCCGCAGGCGGCGGGCAAGGCCCCGAGTGGCCCGACCGGTGGCGGCACCAAGGATGGCATCAAGTTGATCGAAGGCGGTTTCACCGGCAGCGACGAGAACCTGACGTACAACTTGTGGGAGAACTTCCTCGAGTGCACGAAGTCGAAGCGGCAACAGACGCTCTCGACACCAGAACTCGGTGCGGCGGCGTTCACGACCGTGGCGATGGGCGTGAAGAGCTACCGCGAGGGCCGGGCGCTGTTTTGGGATGAGGAGCAGCGTAAGGTCAAGGACGCCGACGCGAGTTGGGCGTCGCGCTGGGAAGCGATGAGCAAGAAGCGTGCGAAGCCACACCACATCAAGGGATGGCACGCCGGCGACACCGGTAGCGTCTTGCAACTCGACGATGAGACGGCGGCGTACATGAAACTCGCCGGGCCGTGGACCAACGGCAAGGACCCGGCCGACGCGTAGTATTGTTGCGACAGCTAGCGGGCCGCCCCGGTTGTAACGGGGCGGCCCGTATCATTTTACCGCGGCAACTCGCGCGTTAACTTGCAATCCCCTTCGCCGGTACAAACATGTCACGCAATCGCGTCGCCGCGCAATACTGTCACCGAGGCACTGTTATGGCTCGCACCAAATCCGCAACGAGTATGAGTTCAATCTTCCGCGACATCTTCGAGGAGAACCACGATTTATTGCGGGTGTCGAGTTTCGAAGGCGTGGCCGAAGCCTACGAGGCGAAATTCCCCGGCAAGAAGTTCACCGAGAGGGAGCGAGCTCTCGCAGCCAATATTAAGGGTCTACTCCGCAAAAAGCACGGTATCCCTGGCGGCCGGCGTAAGGCCCGCCGCGCGAAGTTGGCGTCAGCAGGTGGTGATGCCGTCGTCCAAGTTCGGGGTGGTCGCACGACCCCGTCGCTACTGAAACTCGAAGATATGGTCGACGAGTGCATGATCGCCGCGAAGCGAGTCGACCCGGCCGGACTGGAAGGCGTCATCAAGCACTTGCGCGCGGCGCGCAACAAGATCATTCACATGCAAGGTGACGTGTGAATCGCGCGCGACATCCCGCGACGACCGTCGCGGGATGTCGTTGACAATGGCCATGACACCCATACCAGCCACGAAGACGCACGCACGGCGCGTCTTCCGCATCCTGTCGAAGTTATACCCGGACGCGCGCTGCGCGTTAAATCACGATACGCCGCTCGAATTGTTAATCGCCACGATCCTGTCGGCGCAATGTACCGATGCGCGCGTCAACCTCGTGACGCCAGCCCTGTTCGCGAGATATCGCAACGCGAAAGCCTACGCAGACGCCGACACGCAGGAACTCGAAAGCTACATCGCATCGACCGGCTTCTTCCGCGCCAAGGCGAAGAACATCATCGCTTGCTGCCGTCGGATCGTGGACGAGTTTGGTGGCGAGGTGCCGGACCGCCTCGACGCGCTGGTGACGCTGCCGGGCGTTGGCCGGAAGACGGCCAATGTCGTCCTCGGCGATGCCTTCGGCGTGCCCGGCATCACGGTGGACACGCACGTTGGCCGGCTGAGCCGCCGGCTCGGATTGACGACGCACGACGATCCCGTCAAGGTCGAGTTCGACTTAATGGCTCTGCTGCCGAAAAAGGATTGGGTGATGTTCAACCACCGTACGATCGCCCATGGCCGGCAAGTGTGCTTCGCCCGCAAGCCGGCGTGCGACCGCTGCGCACTCGAACCGATCTGCCCAAAGATCGGCGTCGCGGACACTTCCCCGAAGCGTCGCTAGTCTAGCGTCATGTCCACACTCCTCGATCGGTTCATCCGCTACTGCCGCATCGACACGCAAGCCGTCGAAGGTGCGCCGACCTACCCCAGTTCGCCGGGTCAGATCGAACTCGGCGACATGCTCGTGCGCGAGTTGCGCGAGATCGGCCTGGCCGACGCGGCACAGGACGAGTTCGGCATCGTCCTGGCCACTATTCCCGCAACGACCAAGCGCGACGTACCCGTCCTCGCGTGGTTGGCGCACAAGGACACGTCGCCGGAAACGAGCGGCAAGGGCGTCAAGCCGATCGTCCACGAATACTACGACGGCCGCGACATCGTGCTGCCCGGCGACCCGTCGAAGGTCATTCGGGTAGCCGAGACGCCGGACCTCGTGGCCGTCACCGGCAAGACGGTCATTACGACCGATGGCACGACGCTGCTGGGGGCCGACAACAAGGCGGGTGTTGCCGTAATCGTGGAGGCGGCCAAGTACCTCGTCGAACACCCGGAGATCGAACGCGGTCCCGTGCGCGTGTGCTTCACCTGCGACGAGGAAATCGGCCGCGGCGTCGATCACATCGACCTGAAGAAACTCGGCGCGATGGTCGGTTACACGCTCGACGGTTCCGGCACCGGCGAGATCGAGGGCGAAACGTTCTCCGCCGACAAGGCGATCGTGTCGATCCGCGGCGTGAACATCCACCCGTCGATCGGCAAGGGCAAGATGGTCAACGCCATTCGGCTCGCGGGGATGTTCCTCGACCGCCTGCCGCGGGTCGCGCTATCGCCGGAGACGACGGAGGGGCGCGAAGGCTTCCTACATCCGTACACGATTTCGGGTGGCGTTGCCGAAGTGTCGATCCAAATACTCCTGCGCGACTTCGACACGCCGAAGCTCGCCGTCAAGGCCGACCTGTTGCGGTCGCTTGCGAAGCAGATCGAGGCCGAGTACCCGGCCGCTAAGGTCGCGGTCGAGGTGACGAAGCAGTACCGCAACATGGCCGATGGCATGAAGGCCGAGCCGCGCGCGATCGCCTACGCCGAGGAGGCGATGCGGCGGGCCGGGCTGACGCCGCGCATCGGCATCATCCGCGGCGGCACCGACGGCTCGCGGCTGACCGAACTCGGCCTGCCGACGCCGAACCTCTCGACCGGCGAACACAACCTCCACTCGCCACTCGAATGGACGT
>CAZNSL010000349.1:0-6294 GCA_964574975.1 uncultured Alcaligenaceae bacterium
GCAAGCGCTGCGTCCGCTCGCGGCCGACGCCGGCGACCACTTCTCGGAGGCGCTCGTCCTGCCCGACCCCACCGGCCGGCCCGCCTGCGTGGTCCACGTCGCCCCGCTTGCCGCCTCGGCGGGTTTCGCCACGACGGGCGCGCCGCCCGTGGCCGTGGTGTTCGTCTACGACCTGGCGCGCGCCGCCGCCGTGGCGCCGCAGACGCTGGTCGACCTCTTCGCGCTGACGCCGGCGGAGGCGCGCGCGGCGCTGCAGATCCTGCAGGGCGGAGGGGTGGCCGAGATGGCCGCGCGCCTCGGAGTGTCCGAGAACACGTTCAAGACGCAACTGAAGGAGGCGTACGTCAAGACCCACACGCACCGGCAGCCGGACCTCCTCAAGCTCCTGCTGGCGCTCGGCTCGGGGTAGGCCATCGGTGTCACCCGAAAGGGTGATGCACAGACCTGCCGGCTCGCATAGTGTCGGGGCCGGCGATGGTGCCGGTAGCGATCGGACGGTCGCGGCGGCCTCGCCGCGCGTCGCGGCCACATGCCGCGGCTACGCAGACGCACGCCGCATCGCGGGTCAACCCGGAGGTCCCGATCCATGAAACACTTCATCGCGAGTCTTCTGGCGTCGGTCCTTCTGCTGATCGGCAGCGGCAGTGCCGGTGCGGGCAGTTGCACCGGCTTCGATACGATCGGCCGGGCCGGTTCCTGCTTCGGCGCCGGCGCGTTCACGCTCCTCGGCTTCTATACCTGCGACGCGTCGATCATCTCCACAGGTGCGACCTACCGGGGCGCCGGCGGCACCAACAGTTTTGTGCCGGTGCCGGATCCACAAGCCTGCTCGATCTACCCGCAAGGGCAGGCGTGGGGCACCGAAGCTGCGACGGCGTACACGACCGGAGATGGACAGACGACCCTGGTCAACGCAGGAGACGTACGTGCGAGTGCGGACCTGGCCGCCGGAAAGCTGCGCTACTTCGGCGAGTCCATCGCCAATCTGCCGGCCGAGCGCTTTCCAGGCTCCTTTTACGCCGATGCCAGGATGTCAGACATCATCCGTCTCGCGGTCCCGACGAGCCTCGTCAACCCGATGGTCACGTTCACTCTGGCCGTCAGCGGCTCGATTGCAATCGCGGGCGGGGAAGTTTCCCATCCGACGCAGACCCAGGCATGGATCGAGGTGACGACCGCGGATTCGGGGCTCTGGCTCGGCGGCGCGAGCTTCGCCGCCCAGGAAGTGGACATTCGTGCCACGTCCGGCGGCATCTACCGCGCCGTGCCCACCGTGTCGATCAACCCGCTGTCCGACCCATACAGGGTCTGGAACGGTGACCACTACCTCGTCGCCCTCAAGCTCAACGCGAGCATCTTCGGCCAGTCCGATCCCGGCTGGCGGTTCGACTTCGAGGACACGGCCCAGCTAGGCATCACGCTCTCCGAGGGCATCACCTACCTCGGCAGCGACAGCGGCGTGCTGCTGACCGCCGTCCCGGCCAGCCAGACCATCGCGTTCGCGCCGCTGCCGGACCGCACGCTCGGCGATCCTCCGTTCGCGGTCGCCGCGACGGCGACGTCCGGCATGCCGGTGAGCTTCTCCTCGCTCACGCCCCCTGTGTGCACGACGGGCGGCGCCGACGGAGCGACGGTGACGCTGGTGGCGGCGGGCACGTGCACGATCGCCGCCGACCAGGCGGGGGACATCGACTACGCGCCGGCACCGCAGGTGACGCAGTCGTTCACCGTGAGCGCGCCGCCTTCCGGCGCGCCGCAGTTCACGAGCGCGAGTTCGGCCACGTTCGTCGTCAAGTCGCCGAACTCGTTCGGCGTCACCGCCACCGGCACGCCCGCGCCGACGCTGACCCGCAGCGGCGCGCTGCCGAGCGGCGTCACGTTCACCGCCGCGACGGGTGCGCTCGCCGGAACCCCGGCCTCGGGAACCGTCGGCACCTACGTCGTCACGTTCACCGCCGCCAACGGCGTGCCGCCCAACGCGTCGCAGACGTTCACGCTCACCGTCGTCAAGGCCGACCAGACCATTGCGTTCGGCGCGCTGCCGGACCTGACCTTCGGCAGCCCGAGCTTCACGCTCGCCGCGACGGCCACCTCCGGACTCACGGTGACCTTCGCGTCGCTGACGCCATCCGTGTGCACCGTCAGCACCAGGACGGTCAAGCTGGTCGCCGCCGGCACCTGCACGATCGCCGCCAACCAGGCTGGCAACGCGAACTACAACCCGGCGCCGCAGGCGACGCAGTCGTTCGCGGTGCTGATGGCAGCGACGACGGTGACGACGATCACCGCGTCCAAGGAGCCGTCGGTCACCGGGCAGCCCTACGCGGTCACCGTGACCGTGACGTCGCCGTCCGGGATCCCGAAGGGCTCGGTGACGGTCGACGACGGCCGCGGCGGCACCTGCACCGACCTGACGCTCTCGTCCACCGGCATCGCCGCGTGCACGATGGCGTCGACGTCCGCCGGAACCCTGACGCTCACCGCCGTCTACGCGGGCTCGACGGGTCATGCGGGCAGCACCGGGACGGCCGAGCACGTCGTGAACCCGGCAGTGACCAAGGCGGTCGTCACGTCGAACGCGGACCCGGCGTTCCCCGGAACCCTCGTGACGCTGAACGCGAAGGTCAGCGCGGTGTCCCCCGGCAAGGGCGTCCCCACGGGCGCCGTGCAGTTCATGGAGGGGACCACGGTCCTCGCCACCGGCACGCTCGACGCGCTCGGCAATGCGACGTTCGCGACCGCCGACCTGCCGCTCGGCACCCATCCGATCGTCGCGATCTACGCGGGCGACGGCAACTATGCGGCCAGCACGTCGGCGACCTTCAACCAGGACATCGTGGCGCTCCCCGTGCTGCAGTTCAGCGCGAGCGCGGTCGCCGTCGACGAAGTGGCGGGGTCGGTCACGCTGACCGTCGTGCACAGCGGCAGCGCGCTCGGGCCGGTCACGGTGGCGTACGCGTCGGCGGACGGCACGGCGACGGCGCCCGGCGACTATGCCGCGGTCGGCGGGACGCTGAGCTGGGCCGCAGGCGACGGCGCCAACCAGACGATCGTCGTGCCGATCGTCGTCGACGCAGTTCCGGAGGCGGCCAAGAAGTTCACGGTTACGCTGGGCGCGCCGACGGGGGCGACGCTCGGAACGCGCGCGACGGTCACCGTCACGATTCGGGCGAATTGAGCGCGCACGCCAATGCAGCGGAGGCACCGGCCCCCGGAGGTAGCCTTCCCGCGCGATCGTGCGACCGTGAAGATTCCGCTTGCATCCGGTGCTGCCGGTCACCATCATGGCGGACCCCCGGGTCACGGTGCCGGAGCCGGCTGCGTCACCGGCCCGCTGGTTGAGTGACCACGACGACGTGGCGATAGATGAACCCTCGACATGAACACGGGCCCGTGACCCTGGCCCGCGGGTCGGTGCCCGCGCGCCGGGGCCTGTACGCCGCCGGCGGAAGATCGGCGAAGGCGCGGGCGGTCGCCGGGGTGGCATGCTGCCTTGCGGTTGTCTGGTCGTTCGGGGCTGCCGCGGGCGTCAACGAGTGGACGACGACCGGGCCGCGGGGCGGTTTCACGCTGGTGGCGGCCGACCCTGAGACTCCCGGGCGGGTGTTCGCTGCGGCGATCAGGAAGCTGTACGCGTCCGACGACGCGGGAGGCCACTGGCGGGCGGGATCCATCCCGTACCGCAGTTCGTTCAAGGTTCCCCAAGCGCTGGCGTTCGATCCGCACGTACCCGGACGCGTCTGGGGGGCGTTCGGTGGCCGGGGGCTGTACCGCAGCGACGACGGCGGCATGACCTGGACCGGGACGTCGGGTGTCTACGGCGGGTGGATTCTGACGCGTCAGGGGTCCGGCAACGCGCTGCGCATCGCCGTCTCTCCGCATCGCGCGGGAGCGCTCTACCTGACCGACGGGTCGCTGTGGACGAGCCGCGACAGTGGCGCGAAGTGGACGCGTGTCGTGAACACGGTCGTCGGCCCCCTCGTATACGACTTCGCGCTGGACCCGCGTACACCGGGTATCGTGCTGGCGGCCACCGGAGCTGCAGCCGTCGTGCGTTCGACCGACGACGGCGCGACCTGGACCGCGGCCGCGACGGGGCTGCCGGCCGGCGCGAAGGCGTTTTCGATCGCATTCGATCCCGGCTCGCCCGACGACGTCTACACGATCGTCGGCGCCCCGAGCGCGGATGGCCAGTTCTGCTGCCCCGGCGCCGACTACGCGCTGTACGTGTCGGGCGACGGCGGTGGACACTGGAAATCCTCCGGGCTCTCGCTGCCCGCGAAGGTCGCGTGGTGGAGCCTGCAGATCGTGCCGGTGCCCGGGCGGCCGGGCGCAGTCCTCGTGCGCGCCGGCGACGTCCTGTACCGGACGCTGGATCGCGGCGCATCCTGGCAACCTGTGGACCTCTGGCACGGCGACCTGTCGCGCAGCATCGCCGCGGGCCCTCCCGGAACCGGCGTCATCGCGTCCGGACTCGTCTTCGGCCTGCAGCGAAGCCTCGACCTCGGCAACACGTGGGAACTCGTCAACGACGGCCTGGCCGGCGCGGAGGTGACGTCGCTGGCGGTGGCCGGTCGCGATCCGTTTGCCGTGTTCGCGACGACGACCGACGCGTACGACCTTCCCGCCGAGCTTCTGCGCAGCGGCGGTGACGGGGACGCGTGGCCGCCGGCCTTCCTGATGGAGGCAAGCCGCTACGCCTGGGTGTCGGGATCTGGATACGACCTTGGGTTCATCGGTGGACCCTACGGCTTCGCCGCGTACGCGGCGAGTGCGCGCACGGGCACCACGCTCGCGCTTGCCGACTCCACGTTCGCGCTGTGGCGCTCGCCCGACGGCGGCCGCAACTGGGTGGCGAAGGGCGCCGCTGGGCTCGGCCAGGGGCTCTTCGACAGCATGGCGGTCGCCGCTGCGGACGATGCCATCGTCTATGCCTGGGGCGCCGGCCGTGCGTCGTACATATCGTGGCTGAACGGCGGACTCGCCCGCAGCGTGGACGGCGGGGACACCTGGTCGCCGATCGGCGGGGGACAGGGCGTGGCCGCGCTGGCGATCGCGCCGAGCGACCCGCGTGTCGCCTATCGCAGCAATGTCGCGGGCGGGGTCTCCCGCACTAGCGACGCAGGCGCAACGTGGACCGGGCGGGGACCGGACATCGACAGGACGCTCTACCGCTTCGACATCGACCCCGGCAATCCCGATCGACTGTACGCGTCCGGCGAACATCTGTGGCGCAGCGTCGACGGCGGCGCGACCTGGAAGTGGATCGTCGGCCTGAGCGTGCTGGCCGACCGCAGATGGCGCCTGGGCGCCGTTGACTGGTCGGCGCCGACCCCGCTCGTCTACGCGTTTGGCGCCACGGGAATCGTCGCGTCGACGGCGGATCCGCCGGAGGGCCCGTGGTCGCTCGTTCCCGGATCGGCGGCGCTGGGCAGGATCCACGCGCTGCTCGTCGCCGGCGCGACCGACGCTCCCGCGCGAACCACGCTCTATGCGGCAACGGCGACCGGCGTCCACACGTTCACGCCGGATCGCGACGGGAGGTACGTTCCCGTCTACCGCTTCTACAACGGCCACACCGACGCCCACTTCTATACGGCCGACCCGGCGGAGCGCGGACATGTGCTCTCGCACTTTTCGCGCTTCGCCAGCGAAGGCATCGCATTCTGGGCGCTGCGTGCGCCGGAGCCCGGCACCGTTGCCGTCCACCGCCTGTACGACACCGAGACCGGCATCCACCGCTACACGGAGGATCCGGACGAGCGCGACCGCTGGCTCGCCGCCGTACCGTCCTTGTCGTACGAGGGCGTCGCGTTTCACGCGTTCACGGCGGCCGAGCCGGGTACCGTCGCGGCCCATCGCTTCACGCACGCCGCCAACGGCAGCAGCTTCGTCACCGCGAACTGGAACGAGGCGTTCGGCGTGCGCGAGGACGCGCTCTACGCGTACGACGGCGCGGCGTTCAGGGTGATCCAGGCGGCACGCCCTGGCCGGTAGGGTCGGATATTCGGAGCGTCTTCATGGACATGGTACCAACACTGCAGCCCTTTTCGGCCGCACTGCGGCGGGCCGCGGCCTTCGTCCGTGGCGTCGCCGTCGCCGGCGCCTTCGGTGCGGCCACGGCCCACGCGGGCCTGGGCACCGCGGTGGAGTACTACAACGCGAAGATCAACCACTACTTCATCACGGCGTACCCGGAGGAGGCGGCCGCACTCGACGCCGGCACCAACGTGAAGGGGTGGACGCGCACCGGCGGGCAGTTCACGGTGTTCACCGAGCCGGCGGAAGGATTGC
>CAZNSL010000350.1:0-6284 GCA_964574975.1 uncultured Alcaligenaceae bacterium
GAAATGAATCATCCTCGGCGTTTTCTCTGTGCCCTCTGTGACTCTGTGGTGAGTTCCTCCATTTTCCGGCCGCCCTAAAGCAGCATTCGCGCCCTCGACCCGCCACCACTTTTTCCTTTTTCCGCGATCGCCTCAGCGGCGCGCGGACGGGCCTTATGGAATCGCATCCGCGCCCGCCGCCCGCCACCGCGGCGCGCGTTTTCTCTCAGTTTTTCCAGGTCGTTTCGCGCCTCGAAATACTTCGCGGAAAATGACCGAGCGGGCCGTGCGAGCGTTTGACCGCGCACCTTCGACGACCTAGTTTTGGCGTGAATCCCGACGACCCGCCGAGCGACTGCCCCACCTCAAGTCACCCGGCACCCACGATTCCGAACCTCGATCGGATCTCACCCATGCGCACTCGCACCACGAGTTCGTCCAGCCCGCGGCTCGCCCTTACGCAGCTCGAAGACCGGCTCACGCCAGCCATCACGGTCAACTTCCTCAACGGCGTCCTGAGCGTCCTCGGCGACGGTGCTGCCGACACCATCGCCATCAACCAGGCCAACGGCCAGATCAGCGTCAGCGGCTTCGGCCAGACCTTCGCCGCGTCGATGGTCCGCTCGATCACCGTCGATGGCGGCGACAACCACGACATCATCACCGTCAGCAATGCGGTCACGACGCCGACCCTGTTGTTCGGCGGCAACGGCAACGACCGGCTGATCGGCGGCGGCGGCAGCGACCAACTCTACGGCGGCCTCGGCGACGATTACCTCGACGGCGGCCCCGGCAACGACTACCTGTTCGGCGGCTTCAGCAACGACACCGTGGCCGACGGCCAGGGCCAGAACTTCGCCACCCAGGGCAGCAGCAACCAGACGGCCGGCAACACCACCGTCGAGCAGCAGATCGTCACGCTGGTCAACCAGCAACGGGCCGCGGCCGGCCTGCCCGCCCTGCGGATCAACGTCCACCTCGCCGCCGCCGCCGAAGCCCACTCAACGAACATGGCCGAGATGAGCCGCGTGGTTGGACTCGGCCAGGCGATGCAGCACACGCTCGGCGGCTCGCCGCTGCCGACGGTCACCACCCGCGCCGACTGGGCCGGCTACGACTACATGGCCCTCGGCGAGAACATCGCCTACGGCTACAGCGGCGCGCAGGATGTGATGCAGGCGTGGATGAACTCGCCCGGCCACCGGGCCAACATCCTCAACGTCAACTACACCGAGATCGGCGTCTCGATCGAGGCCGGGGCCAACGGTGTGCTGTACTTCACGCAGGAGTACGGCAAGCCGATGCCCGGCGGCGCGCAGTTCACCCAGCCGCCGCCCGCGTCGCCGCCGCCGGCCCAGCCTCCAACGCCGGCTCCGACGGTCCAGGTGCCGACGACGCTGACCGCCCTCGCTCCGGTGGCACAGCGCATCTACGCCGTCGGCGCGGGCACCACCGGCGGCCCGCACGTCGCGGTGTACAACGCGGCGACCGGCCAGCAGATCTACAGCTTCTTCGCCTACGACCCGGCGTTTCGTGGTGGCGTCCGCGTGGCCACCGGCGACGTGACCGGCGACGGCTACGAGGACATCCTGACCGCGCCCGGCCAGGGCGGCGGCCCGCACGTCAAGGTCTACGACGGCCGCACCGGCCAACTCGTCCGCCAGTGGATGGCCTACGAGCCGACCTTCACTGGCGGCGTGTACCTGGCGGCCGGCGACATCAACGGCGACGGCAAGGCCGACATCGTGACCGGACCCGGCACCGCTGGCGGCCCGCTGGTCAAGGCGTTCAACGGCGCGACCGGCAGCACGCTAACGCAGATCATGGCCTACGATGCGGCGTTCCGCGGCGGCGTGACTGTGGCGGCCGGCGACATCAACAACGACGGCCGGGACGACATCGTGACCGGCACCGGCATCGGCGGCGGCCCGCACGTCAAGGCGTTCAACGGCCGCGACTACCGCGAACTGCAGAGCTTCTTCGCCTTCGACGCGGCGTTCCGCGGCGGCGTGACCGTGGCGGCCGGCGACGTGAACGGCGACGGGCGAGCCGACATCGTGGTCGGCATGGGACCGGGGGCGCGTTCGACCGTGAAAGTGTTCGACGGCGCGTCGCGGGCGGTCCTGGGCAACTTCGACGCCTTCGGCGCGAACTACGCCGGCGGCGTACGGGTGGCGACGGCCGACCTGAACGGCGACGGCCGGGCGGACCTCTTGGTCGGCGGCGGCCAGGGCACGTCGCAGGCCCGCGGTCTGACGATGACGGGCAGCACGCTCCGCGACGTGACGGCGTTCGGCCCGACCTTCCAGGGTGGGGCGTACGTGGGTTAGCGCGAGAGTTCGGTTAGCGAGCAAAGTGCCGAGTGCGACGTTTCGAGGGCGGCGTGCGAGGCACTTTTCTATGGGGTCCGTCGGTGGCAGCCGGCGGGCCCCGATTCTTTTTGCGCCCGCTCCCTCGCTCGCTAGCAACTCATTTCAACAGGGCGCGGAAGCCGGCTTGCTCGAAGTGGTGATCGGCGGTCAGCGCGTCGGCGATGCCCTCGCGCTGCATGACGAAGAACGAGATACAGTCGGTCAGCGACCAGTGCTTGTCCGGCCGAGCGGCGAACAAGCGGAGGCCCTCGGCCATCAATTCGTTCGACAACGGCTCGATGATCGTCGTCGGTTGCGTCGACAGGTCCGTCAGAAAGTCGGCGACCAGAACGCGATGCTTCGGGTGGATGAGCGCATCGGCCAGCTCCGTTAACACCCACCCGGTTGTGACGATCCGCCCGGTGTACCCGCTGAAGAATTTGACGGCCCGCTCGTGGCCGGCGTCGTCGGGGCTGAGCAAGGCCAGATAGTAGTAGGTGTCGGCAAAGGTGGCCGTCATCGTTTCGGCGTCCCTAGCCGGTAGTGGTCGTGCTGGGCGGCAAAGTCGGGCGGCAGTCCCTTTGCCTGGCCGATGTACTTTTTCATCCAGGCGTGCGGGTTCTCGGCCGGCGACACTGTGACCTGCACGGCCGTCCCGTCCGGAATGGCCTCACCGACATCGACGACGACTTGCCCGTTGGTCACAACGCTCTCGAAGTTCATGCCCGATCTCCCTCCGGTCCTCACTATACCCGCTGGCCGCGCGGCTCACCAGTCGACGAGCGCGGCGAGGCCGGGCCAGCCGGCGGCGAAGGCACCGACGGCAGTGGCGGCATTACTTCAACAGCGCCCGGAAGCCGGCCTGCTCGAAATGATGATCGCCGGTCAACGCATCGGTAATGCCCTCTCGTTCCATGACCACGAACGAAATGCAATCGGTCAGGGACCACTCCTTGTCGCGGCGATCGAGGAATAGTTCGATTCCCGCGTTCAACAACTCGTCGGAACAGCCAACGATTCGGGTTGAGGGATCGGCTCGGAGCGCGGTGAGGAGTTGCCCGAACGTCTCGCGCCGCCGTTCCGGGCGCGACATGCCGTCGGCGACTTCCGTGAGGATCCAGCCGGTCGTCACCGTTTCGCCGACGAACGACTCGATGAACGCGTCGGCGCACTCGCGGGCCGGGTCGTTCTTGTTCACGAGGGCAAAGTAAAAGAAGGTATCGGCGAAGACTTTGGTCATCGCTTCGGCGTGCCGTGCAGGTAGTGGTCGTGCTGGGCGGCGAAGTCGCTCGGCATGTCATCGATGACGCCGGAGAACTTCGCCATCCACTTCAACGTCGGCTCGCGCCGCGGAGTCGACGGGTCGGTCGGCGACACCGTAACGCGCACCGGCGTTCCGTTTGGGATGGCCGCCCCAACGTCGAGGACGACGCGCCCGTCGGTCACTACGCTGTCGAATTCCATAGCGCCTCTCCTTTCGACGAGTATACCTGCCAACCGCGAGTCTCACCAGTCGACGAGCCTGTCTGGCGGCAGCCGGCGTCGAGCTGCGTCCAGGCGTCGGCGTCGTCGGGCCAGGCGGCGAGCAACTTCCGCGGCGAGCCGGACTCGCGGCGGCCGTTTGTCAGGGGTGAAAAACTACGTCGAGAATGACGACCCGCTTCGCCGCGGCCTCGACGCGAAAGCGAACGCTCGCCGGCAGGTCGTAGCCGATGCGGGACCCGCGAGGGCGGAACTCGTCGCCACGGCCCGCCAGCCGGGCGGCCAGGTATTCGGCCGCGAGCCGGTCGATGGCTTCTTGGGGCCAATGGACGGCGTAGCTCATGCCGCACCTTCGCGGGCGGCTAACTGGCGCTCGACGCGCTCCCAGGCGTCTTGCGTCGAGACGCCGCCGCCTTGCAGGTAACTCTGCCACGACCGTTCGGCCTGTTCGTCGGAGTGCTTGGACGCGATGGCGTCGAACACGAGCCGTCGGTATTGCTCGGCCGACAGGACGTAGGCGACGGGTTGGCCGTCATCGTCGCACAATTCGGTCGCCCCGGCGGCGAGATCGAACTTCGCCCGCAATTCTTCGTCGAAGCGCAGCGCTGGCATGACACGCCCTCCGGAACAGGCAACGGCCTAGATAGCGCCGATTCTACCATACTGCCGCGCGGCTCACCAGTTGGCGAGCGCGGCGAGGCCGGGCCAGCCGGCGGCGAAGGCACCGACGGCTGTACAGAGTGTTGCCTCGCCTCGTGCGTCAGCCAATGTCCAGCGCCAGTTGCGGCCCGTCTAGCACGACGCGGAACGAGTTCAGCACGTCGCGGCCGAGCAGCACCCAGTCCTCGTCCGCGTGGGCGGCTACCTTCAGCGCATTGACCTGGAAATCGTGGACGCCCAGCAGTGCGGCGTACACGGGCGCAGTGTAGATGGCTCCTCCGAACGCGCCCAGTTGGACCGCGCCGACTTGCGGCAAGGCCAGGGCCTTGACCAGGGCTTCGGGCACGATGGTTCGATCCGCCGCCGTGTCGAGTTGAGCCGGTAAGTCGCCGAGTTCGGCCCCGGTTACGGGGTTGCGGAGGACCACCTTGACGAACGGGGCCGGCGGCGTCAGTTGCGTGAGGTAGCCGTAGCGGATCATGGCGGCCCGGTCGGCGACAGGTCGCGCACGACGCCGGAGCGGCCGGCCGGTTCGGGCTGATCGGTGACCAGGCCGACGTGAATGTCGACGTTGCCAACCCGTGCCAGAACGCGGGCGATCAGCGCCATCTCGTCGCTATCGCTGTCGACGATTTGCTCGTCGTGGACGGCGACGTAACGGCCTCGCTGGGTTGCGAGCAGTTGCGGCAGCAACCGGCGGAACGCGCGGTACTCGCGCTCCCACTTGGAGCGCGGGGTGGGCGGCCAGTCGATCATCGGCGGCGTGGCCGGTGCGGTCGTGAGTGGGGGAGTCATTGGAATCGCTCCGGTGAGACCGGTGCCGCGTCGTGTCCGAGGCTGATGGCTGAGCCGAGGCCATGCCCCCGGCATTATACCGTTCCGGTCGACGGCTCACCAGTCGGCGAGCGCGGCGAGGCCGGGCCAGACGCCGGCGGCACAGCCGGCCACGACCGCGGCGGCGCGGCGACTGACAGTGCCGGGGTAGGTGCGGGGAAAGTGTGTCCGTTTGTCGCGGATGGCAGCGTTTTGCGGGTTCGCGTCGAGGACGCGGGCACAGGCGGCGTCGAACTGTGCCCACGAACCGGCTACCAGGCAAGCATCGCCGAGAGCATTCCAGGCGCGTTCGTCGTCGGGCCAGGCGGTGGCGACCCAGCCGCGATGGAACGCGACGGCGGCTGCGGCGTTGGCTTTGGCGGCGGCGTTGGCCTGCTCCTGGTGCCACCACGGGTTGACGCGGGCGTGGTACAAGCGCTGGCCGAGTTCCCACTCGTCGGGCCGCCAGTTGAGGTCGACGAGGACGATCTCGGTGCCGGTGGGTGTGGCCAGAACATGACCGTGCTGTTGCCGCTCGCCGGCACCGAACCAGGCGGTAGCATTGTCCTCGACGGGTTGGCCGGTCGCAGCATCCCAGACCAGTGTCTTGCCGCGACGGTCGCGCCCGGCGATCCGCCGCCCGTCCGGGCTGAACGCCACCGACTGCACCCAACCCGTGTGCCCGCGGAGGCTGGCCAACTCCGCCCCGCTGGCCGCGTCCCACACCTTCACCGTCTGGTCCTCGCTGCCCGACGCGATCCGCCGCCCGTCCGGGCTGAACGCCACCGACTGCACGCTGTTCGCGTGCCCGCGGAGGGTGGCCAGTTCCGCCCCGCTCGCCGCGTCCCACACCTTCACCGTAGCGTCCCAACTGCCCGAAGCGATCCGCCGCCCGTCCGGGCTGAACGCTACCGACATCACACTATCCGTGTGCCCGCGGAGGGTGGCCAACTCCGCCCCGCTGGCCGCGTCCCACACCTTCACCGTGTTGTCGTAACT
>CAZNSL010000351.1:0-1513 GCA_964574975.1 uncultured Alcaligenaceae bacterium
CCTATGCCCGTGGCTATCCACCCGCCAGCTCAGTAACGAGGGATCATCCGCATATTTCGCAGATTACGCATATCTAACGACAGAACACAGATTCTTGTCCATGAATCTGTCTTCTGTCGTTCGATCTGCGTAATCTGCGAAATCTGCGGATGATCCCTCGTTACTTCGCTGGCGGGTGGATCGCCACGGTCATCGGTTGGTTCAGCCGCGGCTGTCCGTTGGTCGCGTCCAACTCGACCAGGCACTCCAGCACCTTCACGTCCGGCCCCGCGACGATCGCTCCCGCGGACCCGCGTCGCGGCAGGTACGCCTCCGCGATCGCCACCACCTTGCCGGCCCACAGCGCACCGCGGTCGTACTTGTCCGAGACTTCCGCCGTGCAACCAACCTTCACCTTGTACGCGACCTCCTGGTCCAACTCGACGCGCACCACCCGCTTAGCCGCTGCCGGTACGAACAAGACCGGTACGTCGCGCGACTGCGGTCCAACGACCGAGCCGATCGCCAAGCCGACCCGCAGCACCATGCCGTCGTCCGGGGCCTCGACCACGAAGTCGCGGCGTGCGTGTTCGGCCTTCTCTAGCCGCGCCCGGGCCAAGTCGACGCCGCGGGCCGCTTGATCGACCTTGTTGGTCGGGCGAGCCGCCTGAAGGGTCGCGAGTTTCGCTCGCTCGGCGGTGACGGCGACGGCAGCGGCCTCGGCAAGCTCCGTTTTGGCATCGGCTTGTTCTTGGGTCACGACGTTGCCGACGATGGCCTTAATCGCGGCTCGGGAATCGAGTTTGGCAGCCGCGGCCTTCCGCTCGGCCGCCTGGATCGCCGCCGCCTGCTCGTCGAGCATCTTGGCGTGCTGGGCCAGCGCTTGCTCCGCCTCGCGCAACTGGGCCTCGGCAACCTGGACGCCGATCGTCGCCTGCGCGATCGCGTCGGTGACGGCCTGGTCGTCGAGCGTCAGAAGCCGCTGGCCCTTCTTCACGGTATCGAAGTCCTTGACGAACACCTCCTTGACCCGGCCGGCCGCGGTGGGGCCGAGGAGGGTCGGCGGCAGGTCCACGTCGTAGATGCCGTGACAGACGATGCGGCTGGAGGTGGACGCCGGCACGGGCGTCGCGGCGGGTTGGGCAGCCGCGCCGCCGACCTGGAGGACGTGACGCGCCCCCAACAGGCTGGCAGCCAAGAGCGCGACGCCGGCGACCCAAGCGAAGCGGCCCCAGCCACCGCGGCGCTTCGGCGGAGCGGGCCGGAACGCGGCCGGGCGGGCCGGGCGGGGGCGGGCGGGTTTCGGCACGCTGACCGTACTCATGACTTCACCCTCACTACGGGTGGCGGGCGGTCCACCCCGAACCGATCAGTGCCCGCCGACGAGGGCGTCCGCCCCCTCGACGAGCCGGCCGTCTTCCAGGTGGAAGACGGTGTCCACGAACGGCATCAACCGAGCGTCGTGCGTGACCACCAAAAGCGTCGCGCCGCGCACGCGGGGGGCCGCACGCATCATCACGATGAACATTTGGGC
>CAZNSL010000351.1:1523-6282 GCA_964574975.1 uncultured Alcaligenaceae bacterium
GGCCGTGTCGGTGAGCAGTTCGATCACCTGCTGCCCGTTCTCCCAGTCGAGGGCGCTGGTCGGCTCGTCGGCGAAGCACAGCATCGGATTCTTCACCAATGCCCGGCCGATGGCCACCCGCTGCTTCTCGCCGCCGGAGAGCTGCGACGGCAACAGATGCCGCCGGTCGCGCAGGCCGAGCGTCTCCAACATGTCGTCGGCCTCGTCGCGGGCCTCCGCGGCCGCCAGCCCCGACCCCCAGCGCAGGACGATCTCCAACTGCTGCCGAGCCGTCAGTGCCGGGAACAGGTTGTACCCCTGGAAGATGTAGCCGCAGTTCGCTAGCCGCCACTGCTCGCGCTCGCGCTCGCTCATCCCCCACAAATCGACCGGACTGTTGCGCTCGCGGTCGAAGGTCAGCACCCGGCCGCTCGTCGGCGTGAGCAGCCCCGAAATCAAGGCCAGGAGCGTACTCTTGCCGGAGCCGGACGGCCCCATCAACAGTGCGAACTGACCTCGGTACAGCTCGATCGACACGTCGTCCAGCGCGGTCGTCTGGGAGTCGCCGTCGCCGAACGTACGGGTCAGTCGTTCCGCGGTTAGGATCGGGGGTTCGTCCATGGTCCTCGCTGCCGGTTACTGACGGAAGCCCTCGCCACGGGATCTCAAATCGCAAATCTCAAATCTCAAATTCCAAATCTCAGGCCCTATCGCAGCAGGTTCGCCGGTTCCACGTTCCGCAGCGACCGCAGGGCGGCCAGCCCGGCGAACAGGGCCATGCCTTCGGTGATCAGGGCCGTCACCGCCAACAGGTCCGGCCGCAGCGAGACTCGCACGCCAACCTTGCCGGCCAACAGAGCCATGCCGAACGCCGCCGGTAGCGCCGCCGCCACGCCCAGCAGGCCGATCCAGAACGATTGCGAGAGAACCGCCGCCGACATCCGCCAGCGCGGGATGCCCAGCGCCTGGAGGACGGCGTACTCCTTGATCGCCCCGGCCGTCGCCGCGTAGAGCGTCTGCGTCGTCACCACCGCACCGACCAACAGCCCCAGGATGGCGGCGAAGCCCAGCGCCAGGCCGGCCCCGGTACGCTTCAGCCAGTACCAGCGCGTCGAGCGGCTGAACTCCTCGCTGGTGAACGCCGTCATGTCGTTGGTCTGCCCCGGGGCGTGGTCGGCGAACTCCGCGTTCAGCCGGTCCACCAGTGCCTTGGCCGATGCCTTATCCTTGGTCGTGCCCAGGAAGTACGTCACCTGGTTCTCCTGGTAACGCAACAGCGTCCGGGCCGTACTCATCGAGCAGAACACGTACGAGCCTTGCAGCCCCTTGTAGCCCTTCACGGTGTCCACGACCCGCACGGGACGGTCGAGGATCTTCGCCTCCTGCACCTCGCCGTCCGGCGTGAGCGGCTTCAGGCCCAGTTTTTCCAGGTCGGCTTCGTCGACGACGATGGTGAACGGTTCGGTCAGCTTCGACCGCTTCTCCGCCGACAGACCAATCGGCGCACCGAGCGCGTCCGGCTCCATGCTGCACCCGACGATGATGACCAACTCGGAGCCGCCCTTCGGCTTCATCCAGTAGAGGAAGCCTTGCAGGTACGGCTCGACGCGGGTCACGGCCGGGTCGCCAGCGAAGCGGCTCATGAAGCTCTCCGGGATGGCCCGGCCGAGATCCACGCTCTTGACCTCCTGCCCGCCGACCCAGAAGTCGGCCCGCGTCGAGTCGATCGGAGCCGAGGTCGTCGCCAACATGCCGATGAGCAACCCCGCCTGCAGCGCGATCAGCACGGCGCTGAACGCGACGGCGAAGACGCCCGGCAGGTAGCGCCGGCGGTCGTGCCAGAGGGTGGCGAACGTGAAGCTCATCGTCCTCCCGTTTCCCGTGCGTTGTGGATCGTCACGAGGCTAGTTTCTCACTACCCACGGCCCACGACTCGCTGCTTACTTCTCCCGATAACGATGCGTCAACGAACTGCCGGTGCCACAACTGCGTCGCGGTCACCGCCATCAGTCCCATTTCAACGGCCGTCCGCGCGGGGCTTTGCCGCATCGTCGGCACCCGTTTGCGCCACGCGGCCACGGCGTCCGGGTCGAAGTAGCCCGACCGCCGCAGCGACTCGGCGCTCAAGAGTTCGTCCACGTAGGGCGGGACCTTGTCCAGGTGGAAGACGTCCATCGGGGCGCGGAACATCTTCTTCTTCCGCCGGGCGATGTCGGCCGGCAGATAACGCTCGGCCACCCGCCGCAGCAGGTACTTGTCGTTCAGGATGCCGCGCATCTTCCAACGCGGATGGACCCGCGCCAGGAACGCGATCACCTCCTCGTCGAGGAACGGGTAGCGAGTCTCGACCGACGAATGCATCGCCACGCGGTCGCCCTTCGACGACAGGAGCATCCCGGCCAGCATCACCCGGCCGCCGACCGCCAGTCCGCGGTTGAGCGGGTGCCAGCGGGCCATTCGGGCCGCGTCCAGGCCCAGGTGTTCCCACGGCAGGTAGTCGGCTGTCGCTTCTCGCATCGCGTCGCTGTAGAACAGCCCCCGCGATAGGCTCATGACTCCGTACACGTCGTGCCAGGCATTGTACCCCGCCACGGCGGCGACATTGCGCTTCACTTCGCGCCACGGCATCGGCCGCATTCCGCCGATCCGAGCCGCCAGCCGCCGCGCCCGCAGCGACAGCAGCAGGTTCGGAAACACGTCGAGAACGCTCAGCGCCCGATGGATCTTGAACCACGGGTAGCCGGCCAGCCATTCGTCCGCCCCCTCGCCCGTCAGGGCGACCTTGTAACCGTGGCCGTGGACCGTCCTCGCCAGGGCCAGCAGGGCCGCACAGGCCGTATCCACCACCGGGGCCTCGGCCGTCTGGATCAACTCCGGGTAGCCGGCCATCACCTCCGGGCCGCCGAACGGCACGACCACGGGGTTGCAGCCGACGTGCCGGGCGACCCGCAGCGCCTCCGGCTCCTCGTTGAACTGCGCCTCGCGGACGCCGATCGTGAACGTCGGGATCGGCCGGCCCAGCGCTTTCGACGCCAGGGCGACTACCAGGCTCGAATCGACGCCGCCGGAGAGGTACGACACCACCGGCACATCGGCCCGCAGCCGCCGGTCCACCGCGCCGATCAGCAGCGCTTCGAACCGATCCGTCATCGTCTTCTGGTCGCCGTCCTCCTCGTGGCCGCGGTCGGGGAAGTCGATTTGCCAGTACGTCTTGGGACGAATCGTTTCCGGCTTCGCAACCGCTCCGAGCGTAAAATCCAGGTACTGCCCCGGCGGCAGCAGGCTGACGCCCTCGAAGCACGTCCGCGGGCCGGGGACCGCGAAGAACGTGCAGACCGTGTGTATGCCCAGCCGATCCGGCTCGGCGTCCACCAGGCCGGACGCGAGCAAACTTCGGACTTCCGACCCGAAAACCAGCCGCCAACCGCCGGTGTGCCGCCGCACGCTGTAGTACAGCGGGCAGATGCCGGAGCGGTCGCGGCCGAGGATCACCCGCCGCTGGCGGGCGTCGTAGAGCGCAAACGCAAACTGACCGCGGAGGCGGTCAAACATCTGCTCGCCGTACTCTTCCCACAGGTGCGGCAGCAGTTCCGTATCGGTCGAGGTCCGGAACCGATGGCCCTTGGCTTCAAGGGCTTTGCGCTCCTCGGGGAAGTCGTACAGCTCACCATTGAATACGACCTGAACCTGGCCGTCTTCGCTGCCGATCGGTTGCCGGCCATCGGCGAGGCCGACGATGCTCAGCCGCCGGGAAGCGAACTGAACTCCGCCGCGCTCGAGGAAGCCGTCCTCGTCGGGTCCGCGGTGAACGATGGCGTCCGCCATCGCTTCCAACGTGGCCCGCGGGGCCGGTAGTCGGCCCGCGAAATCAACGATTCCAGCTATTCCACACACGCCTACCACTCCTGGCCAGCCGAATCCGTTCCGCGGTGCAACCGTCGCTATGGTCTCGCGCGGCCGATCCTTTACATGAAGACCGCGTCTGCCAGATTGCCCCGGTTCAACGCACCCGCCAGGCTCTCTAAGTTTACCAGAGTTCCCCGACTCCTTAGACGAATCTACGGTCGAAACCCTTGCGCCCGCGCGATTCGACACGGATTGCCCGGAGCGGTCGGCAGGGGAGGCGTGAGCGGTCAAACCGGCCGCGTCGCGCCAAATGGTACAGATGGGCGAGCCGTGCGAGCGACCCGTCAAAGGGCAGAGGATAGCGTCGTCGGCGTCCTGCGGCAAGAGGCTATGCCATAAAACTTTACGGCAAAGATGATGCCGAAACGCGATCCGTCCTGCCCCTACATCGTAGGCTGGTCGTCCAGGTGGCGCGAGTCGTTTGCCTGCATCGATGCTTGAACCCGACGCTTCAGCGAGGAACGGGCTGCCGGCCCACGCTGGCGCGTCGAGTCCATTGGTCCGAGACCGGCGAATCGTTATCAATGACCGGCAAGCGATTTGCTCTCGTTGAGAGGATCGGCACAGGAGGGCGACGATGGACGTAGTCGGACGGCTGTCCGTGTTGGTCGTCGAAGACGACCCGGCGACGCTGGACTCCATGCGTCAGTTGCTGATTCGGTCCGGTTACGCAGTGACCGCGGCCGCATCCGGTGAGGAGGCGTTGCGCGTCATCGAGATGTCGCCGCCGGACGTGGCGTTCGTCGATCTGCAACTGCCCGGCATCGACGGATTCGAAGTAGCGAACCAATTGCGGTCGGTCCCGACACCGAAACGGCCACTGGTGGTAGCGGTCACAGGCCACGACGGCCCGGAGTACTGCCGGCGCTCGGAG
>CAZNSL010000352.1:0-6277 GCA_964574975.1 uncultured Alcaligenaceae bacterium
TGCGGCGCGATCTCCGGCTTCCACTCGCTGGTCTCGTCGGGCACGACACCGAACATGATCGACAAGGAAACCCAGGTCCGCCCCATCGGCTACGGAGCGATGCTCATCGAAGGGTTGGTCGGCGTCGTGGCGTTGATCGCGGCCGCGTCACTCGACCCGAAGCTCTACTACGAGATCAACGTCAGCCAGAAACCATCCGTCGTCGCCCGGTGGCAGCCGGGCATCGACCGCATGATGGCCTCGCTCGGCGACGCGACGCTCACGCACCTGCCGGTCGAACGGCGCGACCTGGGGCAAGTCGAGGCGCTGGTCGGCGGCGAGACTCTGCGCGGCCGTACCGGTGGCGCGGTGACGCTGGCCGTCGGCATGTCGTTCATCCTGACCGATGCCTTCAAGTGGGCGCTCGACCCGAACACGATTCGCGGTCTGATGAAGTACTGGTACCACTTCGCCATCATGTTCGAGGCTCTGTTCATCTTGACGACGATCGACACCGGCACGCGCATCGGCCGCTTTCTAGTGCAGGAGGCGATGGGGCGCGTTTCGCCGCGCCTCGGCCGCACCGACTGGCTACCGGGGGCAGTGTTCGCGACGCTCGCGGTGACGGTCGGCTGGGGGTTGCTGGTACACACCGGATCGATCGACACCATCTGGCCGATGTTCGGCATCGCCAACCAGTTGCTCGCGGCCGTGGCCCTCGCGCTGGTGACGACCCTCCTGGTGAACGCAGGCCGCGGTCGGTACGCGGTGGTCACGCTGGCACCGCTAGTGTTCGTCGTCAGCACGACGATGACGGCGGGCGTCCAACTCGTCGGCTGGAACTTCCCGGCCCTGATCGCATCGGGGCAAGTGTTCAAGGGCTACATGTGCATCGCGATGACGGTGTTTGTGGTGGTGTGCGTGGCGACGCTCTTGTTGATCGCGGCGAGCCGCTGGGTCGCGGTGATGGGTGGGCTGGTGCCGGGTAGAATGGACGAGAAGGAGGCGGGTCGATGAGCGTCGCCGGTACGCCCAGAGCAAAGCCCGAACCATCGGTCGAAGGCGTGTTAACCTGGATGGACCTGATGGAGACGTGCGAGCAACTCGTACTCGCCGGCCTTCGGCATTCGATCGGCCCGGACGGCGACCTCGACGCCGCCTACCGCGACTGGAACGCCCGCCAGGTCGAAAGGGACGACGCGCGTATCGCCCGGATGCTCCAGCGGTCGGTAGGCGTAGGGGCCGACGATGGCCACTGAAATCGTCCAAGCGATCTTGATGAAGTGGCTCGCCGTGCAGGAAACTCGCGGCGTGTGGGACGAGTGTTGGCGGAGGGCGTTCCCTGGCGAACCCGATCCGACCGCGCATACCTGAGAAACCATGTCCGAACCCTACACGACTGTCGTCGGCCTGGAAGTTCACGTCCAGCTCCTGACGAAGACCAAGCTCTTCTGCGGCTGCCCGACGACGTTCGGCCTGCCGCCGAACTCGGCGACTTGTCCCGTCTGCCTCGGCATGCCGGGCGTGCTGCCGGTCATGAACCGGGCCGCGTTCGACCTGGCCTTGCGGGCCGCGACCGCCCTCGACTGCACCATCGCCGGCTTCACCAAGTGGGACCGCAAGAACTACTACTACCCCGACCTGCCGAAGAACTACCAGATCAGCCAGTACGATCTGCCGTTCAGCGAGAACGGGAAGCTGGTCATCGACGCGCCGACCGGGAATAAAACCATCCGCATCATCCGCGTCCACCTCGAAGAAGACGCCGGCAAGTCGATGCACGACGAGAGCGGTCGCGGGCAAGTGTCGAAGATCGACCTCAACCGCACCGGGACCCCGCTCCTGGAAATCGTCTCGCACCCGGACATCCGCGCCGCGGAGGAGGCCGTCACCTACCTGCAAGAATTGCGGTTGATGCTCCGCGAACTCGGCGTCTCCGATTGCGAGATGCAAGAAGGTTCCTTACGCTGCGACGCCAACGTCAACGTCCATATCCCGATGGCCAATGGCGGCAGCGACGGCTCGGAATACGCCGCGACGCCGATCGTCGAGGTCAAGAACCTCAATAGTTTCCGCGCCGTCGAGCGGGCCATCAAGTACGAGGCCCGGCGGCAATTCGACCAGTTCCGCGAGGACGGCAAGCGCTTCGGCGAGGTGCCGAAGGCGACGGCCGGCTGGGACGACGCCAAGGGCATTACCCGCATCCAGCGGCGTAAGGAAGAAGCGAGCGACTACCGCTACTTCCCGGAGCCGGACCTGGTGCCAGTCGAGGTCGATGAGGCGTGGCTCGACCGCGTGCGGGCGTCGCTCGGCGAGTTGCCCGGCCCGCAGCGGCTGCGCTTGCAGTCGGAGTACGGCCTGCCGGCCTACGACGCGACGGTGCTGGTGCGCGAGGGCCGCAAAGTCGTCGCGTACTTCGAGGACGTAGCGGCCCGGTGCGGCGACGCGAAGGCGACCGCGAACTGGATCGCCAACAAGCTATTCGCCACGCCGGGGGCACGCACCGACGACGGTATCGCCTTCGACGCCGAGGCCCTCGCCGGCCTGATCGCCACGCAGAAGGCGATGGGCCTGACCAAGCAAATCAGCGAGCAGGTGTTCGACCTGATGCTCGCCGAGAAACTCGATGCGAAGGCAGCGGTTGCGAAGCTCGGCATTCAATCGGTCGATGCCGACGCCCTCCTCGCCATCGTGCGCAAGGCCATCGCCGACAACCCGAAGTCGGTCGAGGACTACAAAAAGGGCAAGACGGCCGCAGCGCAGCGGATCAAGGGTGCGGTGATGCGAGAGACGAAGGGCGCGGTCAAGCCCGACGCCGTGGACGCGCTGATGGCGGCGGAGTTGGCCAAGCTGTAAAGGCGGCCCGAATCGTCCAAACCGACCCGAGCGAGTTGCCGCCTCAAGCTCCGGTCGGGACGTGTGGTGCCGTTCCCACGGCCGCCGCTTCACGTCGATCGCGTTCTCCACGCCGCGCGGCGATCAACCGCTCGGCGAAGACGAGCGCCAGTCCGACGGCCACGCCGTTACGCCACAGGCTCGTCCGCCGTGCGGTCTTCGGTTTCGCTGGAACGGCCGAGGCCTCGTGCGGTGGCGCGGTATCCGCTGGCGGCGGTATGGCGGCAACGCGCCCGGCCACCCCTTTCGCGATGTCGTTCGGCGGCGGCTGAACGAGGAGCGGCGGCTCGATCGGAATAGGTAGCTCCACTGGCTCGACCGTGCCGCCGCCACCGGTGCGTGGGTTGGCGACGGCCGGGGGCGGCACGGCGGCTGGCGCGACCGGGACGGCCACCGGCTCGCGCGCGGCTTGCTCCAGGAACGCCGGCCCCGCGGGCGGTTCCGCGGGCGGGCCGTTGGCCGGCGCCGGTGTGGCTGTGACGCGCACGGGTGGCAGTTCGACTGTCGCAGACACGGACGGCTGGCCTGTCGCGGGGTCGGTCGGCCGTGGGTCGGGCTGACGCTCCCACGGCACGCCGCCGTCCGTGTCACCGAGCGTCCGTTCCGGTACGGGCGCGGGAGCCGCTGGCGGCGGCGCGTCGGGTGCCGGATCGCTGTTGGTTTGCGCGGTCTCCACGATATAGTCGGGGGCATAACCGGACGGCGGACGGCCCGGCGGCTCGACCACGGCGAGTCCGTCGATTGCAAATGGCTCGCCGCTCGGCGGCGTCACCTGCACGCTCATCGCGTAGCGACCCGCAGCATCGTAACGGGCCTCACCGATCACGTCGAAGCCGGGCACTTCGCCAGCGACCGGCCGCACCAGACCCTCGGTGCGAACGCCGTTGCCCCAGTCGATGCGGGCTGCTGCACGTTCGGGCCGCACCCCCTCGATGTGGGCGACAATACCTTGGAACCGCTCGCCGACGCGGAGAATCAGGTGCGGCCCAGCCGCGACGACGAGTTGAAACCGTTCGCCGGGTTTCGGCGACACGTGCGGTGCCACTAGCGCCGACAGTTGCGCTGCGAAGTGGTCCTTGCCGGGCGGGTCGAGCGGCGATACGTGGGCCGGCGGTCCGACGAACCCGGCCGAACACGCACAGCGCGACTCCAGCGACTCGACGCCGAGTCGCGGCCGCAGGCGGGCGCGTAGGTGTGTACGAATGATGGTCATGGTTCCGCTTCCGTGCCGGTCGTCACTCGCCGTCCGCCCTCACCCGCACGCGCTCCAGTGCCGCACGAGTCGCCGTCAATTCCGCTGCGTGGACCGGCGTCGGGTACTCGCTGGCCAACTTCTCGCGCAGGGCCAGGGCCGCCCGGTACGCTTGCTCCGCCCTCGCCCGCTTGCCGGTCTCGGCCAGCAAGTCGCCGAAGGCGTGGTGGCTGGCCGCCAGGTCGCGCTGGTGACTCGGCACGCCAGGGAACGCCGCGGCCAAGAGCGTTCGCTCAGAGTACGCCTCGCGCAACAACCGCTCGGCCTCCTTCGCATGGCCGGCCGCGGCCAGGGCCGTCCCGCGACCATGCAGCGTCGCGGCCAACTCCTGCCGGTACGCTGCGATGGCGGGGAAATCGGCCGCCAGCCGCTCGCGCAGGACCTGCGACTGCCGGTACACCGTGTCGGCTTGCTCCGGTCGAGCGGTCGATGCGTAGACGAACGCCAGGTTCGCCAGGTTCGTCGCCGCTGCCCGACGGTACGGCGGGAACGCGGCTTGGTCCGCGGTCAGCACCTTCCACAAGGCAGCCGCTCGTGCGAACGCCTCCTCGGCCGGCCCGATCCGGTCGGTGTCCTGCAACACAAGCCCCAGGTTGTTGACGCAACTGGCCAGGCCGTGTCGGTAGTTCGGCGCGGCCGGGTTGGTGCAACACAACTGCTCGAACACCGGCAGCGCCTGCCGGTAGGCGGCCTCGGCCTCGGCGAAGGCGTGCAGCTCGTGGCGGGCGAGGCCGACGTTGACGCGGCTGCCGGCCAGTCCCGCTTGGCAATCCGCGTCGCCGGGCTGCTCGCCGGCCAGCCGGGCGAACCACGCCTCCGCCTCCCGGTAGTCGCGTAGCGCGTCGCACGGCCTGCCGCGGGCGCGGCGCAGATTGCCGCGGTGGTTGAGCGCGACGGCGTACTCGGCCCGGGCCTCCGGGACCGCCGGTAGTTCGCGCAAACGCTCGATGGCCACGGCGTACGCCGCCTCGGCCGGCTCGCCGAGTTTCGCACGGATGTCGGCAACCCGCAAGAGCGCTTTGCCCGCCTCCAGTTTCGCGCACGGCTTGCAGCCGTCCTCCCGGGCGAACCCCTCGTAAAAATCGAGTGCCCGCTGTAGGTACTCGCGCTGGAGCGGTAGCAGGTGCGGCTGGTGGGCGAGCCACTTCTCAGCGACCTCCGAGTACATCTTGTCGACGGCTTCCCGGGCCTCGGCGCGCCGGCGTTCGATTTCGTCGCGCTGGTAGCAGACGCACGCCCCACTCGCGCCGAGGCAGATGGCGGCGAACACGGCCGCGACCGCCACGCCGACGACGACGCTGCGGTGCCGCCACGCCCAGCGCCGCACTCGCTCGGCCACGCCCGGCCGGCGGGCCAGCACCGGCCGGTCGGTCAGGAACCGGCGCAAGTCGTCGGCGAACTCCTGCGCGGTGGCGTAGCGGCTCTCCGGCGATGTGGCGAGGGCCTTGAGGACGACCGTATCCAGTTCGGCGGGCACGGCGCGATTGAGCCGTCGCGGCGGGGTCGGGTCGTCGCGGACGATCTGCCCAATCAGGTCGCCGCGCGACTCGGTGGCAAAGACCGGTTGGAGCGTCAGCAGTTCATAGAGCGTTGCGCCGAGGGCGTACACGTCGGTACGGTGATCGACGACGCCTCGCTTGGCCGTCGCTTGCTCCGGCGACATGTACCGGAGCGTGCCGAGCAACTCGCCGGAGACGGTCAGCCCCGCGTCGTGCGCGTAGCGGACCAGACCGAAGTCCGTCACCCACAACCCGCCGCGACCATCGACCATGAGGTTGGCCGGCTTCACGTCGCGGTGGACGACGCCGAGCTGGTGGGCGTAGTCGAGCGCCTCGGCGGCATGGGCCGTCAACTCAGCGACGCGACGGAAGTACGCGCGGTCGCCGTGGCTGTGGGTCGTGGGTGAACCGGACGCGCGCGTGCCCGGAATCCGCGGTTGCACCGCGCAGACGGTGCTGTCCGGCGACCCGGCGGCCGCGTCGAGGCCGGCGGCGCGGCGAGTCTGGGCGATGGCGTCGGCGAGCGTCTGCCCGTCGATGAGCTGCATGGCGTAGTAGTGGACGCCCTGCTCGCAACCGACGGCGTAGACCGGCACGACGTTCGGGTGGTGCAGCGACGCGGCGGCCTGCGCCTCCGAACGGAAGCGCTGCA
>CAZNSL010000353.1:0-2766 GCA_964574975.1 uncultured Alcaligenaceae bacterium
TGGGCGAAGCTAACCGACGGCCTGCCGCAGCAGCCTTTCGGCCGGATCGGCCTCGCGGTGGACCGGAACGATCCGCGCCGCGTCGTCGCCGTTATCGCTACGGACAAGACGCCGGCGACGACGATCGGCAGCGGGCCGAAGACCAATGCAGGCGACATCGACCTCGGCGGCGTATTCGTCTCCGACAACGGCGGCGACACCTGGGCCAAGGTCAACGATCTGTGCCCGCGGCCGTTCTACTACGGGCAAATCCGCCTCGACCCGTCCGACCCGCGGCGCGTCTACGTCCTCGGCGTGCAGTTCTTCGCGTCCGACGACGGCGGCAAGTCGTTCAAGGCCGCCGCGCCGGGCACCCACTCCGACCACCACGCCCTGTGGGTCGATCCGCGCGATTCCGACCACCTGATCGACGGCAACGACGGCGGCCTGTGCTTCAGCTACGACCGCGGCAAGTCGTGGGAGCGGCTCTTCAACCTGCCGGTCAGCCAGGTCTACGGCGTTACGGCCGACGGGCACAAACCGTACCGCGTCACCATCGGGTTGCAGGACAACGGCACCTGGAGCGCCCCGTCGCGCACGTCCGACCCGGCCGGCGTCACCGTCGGCGACTGGGGCCGGATCATGGGGGCCGACGGCTTCCGCTGCGCCGCCGACCCGGCGCACGCGGACACGGTCTACTGCGAGAGCCAGTACGGCGGCCTGCGCCGCTACGACCGTGCCGCCGGCCGACTCAAGAACATCAAGCCGAAGCCGGAACGCGGCGAACCGGCCTACCGTTTCAACTGGAACGCGCCGCTTTGCGTCTCGCCGCACGAGCCGAAGACGATCTACTACGGCGGCAACCACCTGTTCTGCTCGCGCGACCGCGGCGACACCTGGCAGGCCGTCAGCCCTGACCTGACCGCGGGACAGCCGGGGTCGGCCACCGATTCCGGCCACACGCTCACGGCCGTCGCCGAGTCTCCCGTGCAAGCCGGCCGGTTGTACGTCGGTACCGACGACGGTCGGCTCTGGACTTCGCCCGACGGCGGCGCGGCGTGGGTCGATTCGACCAACAAGCTTCCGATGCCTCCGGGCCGTACCGTGCATGGCGTCGAATGTTCGCACGCCGCGCCGCAGGTTGCCTACGCTGCTGTGTCGCGGCACCGACAGGACGACCGCACGCCGTACCTGTTCCGCACCGACGACGCCGGCGCGACCTGGAAGCCGGCCGTGAACGGCCTGCCGGCCGGGGCGGTCGTCCACGTCGTTCGCGAGTCGTCGCGCAACCGCAACCTGCTGTTCGCCGGCACCGAGCGTGGTCTGTTCGTCTCCCGCGACGCTGGTGCGAACTGGTCGCCGCTCGCGGCTGGGATGCCGCCGGTGCCGGTCCACGACCTCGTCATCCACCCGACCGAGCGCGAGTTGGTAATCGGCACCCATGGCCGAGGCGTCTACGTCCTCGACGTCTCCGCGCTGGAAGGGTTGACCGACGAGATCGCGGCCCAGCACGCGCATTTGTTCCCGATCCGGGACGCCGCTCTGGCGACGGCTCGGCCGAGCAACGGCCTGCGCGGCGGTCGATTCTACGTCGGCGAGAACCCGACCACAGGTGCCCACCTGTGGGTATACCTCAGTGCGGCTGCGGGCGAAGCGAAGTTGACGATCGCCGACGCGGCCGGCAAGTTGGTCGCCACACCCGCAGTGACCACCGGTGTCGGCCTCCAGCGGGTCGTATGGGGCCTGACCCCGCCACGCCGGTCGGGGGCAATCGTCCCCGGCGAGTACACGGTGACCCTTGCGGTCGGCAAGCACGTTCAGACGCGCAAGTTTCGAGTCGAGGGTCGGGCGACAGGAGCCGACACGGCGTTGGAACCGGAAGTGCCGTAAGTAGGGGTTTTTCGTGGTAGCCGAATCGTGCGGCCGGTAAAAAATTCTCGGCGAATCGGCCCGCGGCCTTTCATCCCCGGCGCGACTTGAGCTAAACTAAGGTTACTAGCGACGGTAGCGGATTCTCCGGTGGCGGGCAACGACACCATGACGAACCACGATTGGATCGAGACATTTCGCATGATTCCGAAGGAGCAGCACAACGTGCTGGTCCTGACGACGCTCAGCGGGATGGACTTAGCCATCGAACAAGTGATGCGGACGGAGTTGTCCTTCCTCGTCTTCCGCGGCCGCGTGGTCGGCAACACGGACGAGGGCCGCGTCTTCTTCCTGCCGTACCGGCAAATCGACTTCCTGCAAATCAACCGGACGGTCAAGGAGGACGAGGTTCGCCAGATGTTCGGCGAGAAGCCGACCGGTGCCCTCAACGGTTCGCCGGCGTCGTCGCAGAGCGGCTTTACTACGATTACCGCGGCGTCGGGCGCGTTCCCGCCGCCGCCGGCCAGCGGTATCGCTCCTGCGCCTGCGCCAGCACCGACCCAGGTTCGCCCGGCGGCACCGTCGCCGGCGAGAATACCGCCGGGCGTCGCCAACTCGCCATCGATCGCGGCCCGGTTGTCGAATATCCCCGCAGCCGCGCTCCAACCGCCGCCGCCGGTTTCGGCGCGGCTGCCGAACGTGCCGGCCACCGCTTT
Source organism: uncultured Alcaligenaceae bacterium (assembly GCA_964574975.1). Lineage (GTDB taxonomy): Bacteria > Planctomycetota > Planctomycetia > Gemmatales > Gemmataceae > JAXMAS01. The sequence continues at coordinate 2,565 of CAZNSL010000353.1, forward strand.
GGTGCCGCCGGGCGGTCAGCACTCCATCGGCGACCAGCCGGCCCCACCGCGTAATAGCATCCTCGAACGCCTGCGGGCGCAGCGCAACTCGATCCTGCCGCCGCGGCCGCCAGTGCGGTAAGTCATCGGCGAGCCGGGAGCGTGAGCGCCCCCAGGGGGGTTAATAAAAAACGGAGCGGAAGCAAACCCGGCGGCCGGTGAA
>CAZNSL010000353.1:2776-6273 GCA_964574975.1 uncultured Alcaligenaceae bacterium
GGGGGTGGGGGCGTGTCTGTCGTGTGTTGGGTTCTTCCCCGCGTTGCCCCCCCCCCCCCCGCGCCCCCCCGTTTCCACTGCGACGTTACTATTCTTCCCGCATGATGCCGCCGTTCCCGCCGCCGAGCCTCCCCTACCCCGTGACGCCCGACCGCACCCAACCTGGTGGCGACGGCTCGTTCGTGCGCTGCGAACTCGCCTGGGGTAACCTCCGCCGCTGGTATCTGCGTCGGTTCCGGCCGCGATACGTTGCCGACATGCTCGCCAGGCGGCAGGGCACCTGTCCCAAGTACGCCGACGCCGTGATCGACTCGCGCGACCTAAAGTTCTTACGCCCCGGATGCGGTTTCTGGTTCCGCCCCGAAGACGACCCCTTCGCCGGCCGCGAAGCGCTGGGCTTCGCGCGGTGGGGTTACGCCGAACTCGTCGGCTTCTCGACGCTCCTCATCGTCGCGGGTGCGGCGTTCGCGGCACTGGCCGCGACGATCCACTGGCTCTTTTGGATACCGGTCGTGGCGTGCGTCGGATTGCTCGCCGAGGTCGTCTGGTTCTTCCGCGATCCGGCGCGGCGGATTCCGTCCGACCCCGACGCCTTGGTGAGTCCGGCCGACGGGCTCGTGACGCACGTCGAGACGGTGACAGACGAACCGGACTTCCTCGGCCCAGCCTTGCGAGTGAGCATTTTCCTGTCGGTGTTCAACGTCCACGTCAACCGCGTACCGCGGGCGGGGCGAGTGACGACCGTGCGCTACTTCCGCGGCGAGTATCTCGACGCCCGACACGCCGACTGCGCCAAACGCAACGAACAGCTTTGGCTCGACCTCGCCGAAGCCGGAACGGATCAACCACTGCGGATCAAGCAGGTCGCCGGCGCGATCGCCCGGCGGATCGTTTGCAAGCTCAAGGCGGGCGACGAGGTAACGACCGGTGACCGCTACGGCATGATCAAGTTCGGCTCGCGCACCGACATCATCCTGCCGGTGGCGCGGGTGCGTGAGGTCATCGTCCAGGTCGGCGACCGCGTGAAGGGCGGCGAAACGATCTTGCTGAAAGTGCGTTGAGCGACGTATCTAAGGCGATTCGTTAAACGAGTGCGAGCTTGCGGCCCGCCTGCCAGCGCTGTTCGTTGCGCACCACCTCGCGGTAGAGCGTGTCGCGCTCGACCGGCACGCGGCCGGCCTCTTCGATCAGCCGTCGCAGTTCCGGTACGGTCAACTCCTGCGGCGAGTCCGATCCGGCGTCGTGGTAGATTTTCTCGTGAACGACGGTGCCGTCGATGTCGTCGGCCCCGTACGACAGCGCGATCTGCGCCGTCGAGATGCCGAGCATCACCCAATACGCCTTGACGTGTGCGAAGTTGTCGAGCATCAGACGAGAAATCGCCATCGTCCGCAGGTCCATGACGCCCGACGGCTTCGGGATGTCGGCCATCCGCGTATTGTCGGGGTGAAACGCGAGCGGGATGAACGTCTGGAAGCCGCCCGTCTCGTCCTGGAGCGCCCGCAGGCGCAACAGATGGTCGATGCGGTGATGGGCCTTCTCGATGTGGCCGTAGAGCATCGTCGCGTTGGAACGAAGCCCGAGTTCGTGAGCTTCGCGGTGGATGCGCAACCAGGCGTCCGGGTCGGCCTTGTGTTCGCAGATCACGTCGCGGACTTCGGGGGCAAATATCTCCGCACCGCCGCCGGGCAGGCTCCCGAGCCCGGCGTCGATAAATTCCGCGAGGATGTCCTTCGTTGGCCGGCCCGTTAGTCGTTGGAACCAGTCCCACTCGACCGCTGTGTATGCCTTCAGGTGCAAGTTGGGGTAGGCGTCGTGAACGATCCTCACGACGTTCAGATACCACTCGTAGGGCTTCTGGTGGTGCAACCCGCCGACGACGTGCAGTTCGGTGGCTCCCTTGGCGTCGGCCTCGGCCGCGCGGTGGAGAATCTGCTCGTCCGACATGACGTAGCCGCGCTCGGACTTCAGGTCGGCCCGGAACGCGCAGAAGATGCAGCGGTAGGCGCAGACGTTGGTCGGGTTGAGGTGTTCGTTGACGTTGTAGTAGGCGAAGTTGCCGTTCTTGCGTTCGCGGACGAGGTTGGCCAGTTCGCCGAGGATACCGAGGTCGGCGTCGGTTTCGAGGGTCATGCCATCGTCGAAGCTCAGCCGCTCGCCGGCTTTGACTTTGGCGCGGATGCGGTCGATTGCAGTCATTGTTTGCCCCGTCTCAAACGTCGCGGTCTGCGGATTACTCTAGCGGCCGACCGCGGTTCGTCCCGTCATAGGAACCGCAAACCGCGGCAGCCGTTAACGTCTTGCTTTTCGCTCGTAGAAGATCAGCGACGACTGACCGAGCCGCTCCGACGACGGGTCGGGCGTCTGGTCGAACGTCAGCGTGTACGGTTCGATGGTGGCGACGGCCCGGTAATCGCGCGCAAGGGTCGCGGCCAGCCAGTCGTCGAGCCGCCGTGGCGTGCCCCGGTCGTACTCGCGGATGAACGACATGTCGGTCGTGGCCACCACGACCACCTTCGGCGGCCGGCGCTCCAATTCGGCGATGACTTCCTCCTGGCGGGCGAGTGTGTCCGGGAACGGCGTCATCAGCGGGTAGGCGAAGATGTAACGGCTGGCGCTCGGCCGGCGAGCGTGGAAGAGGATTTGCGGCTCCGAGCCGTGGACGTACACCGGTTCGTCGGGCGCGGTGTGGGCGGCGACCCAGTCGGCGGCCATCTGCGTTTCGGGGAACGGGTTCAGGCCGTAGATGTCGCGGACCTTGCGCAGCGGGTGTTCGTCGGGGTTGAAGTAAAAGTCCCACGACATGGCAACGCCGATGACGATGGCAACGATACAGGCGATCGCGGCGACGGCGGCACGCATGTCCGCGGCCAACCGACTCGTTAGGGCGGCGACGCCGCGGCCGGCCAGCACGGCCAGCGGCGGAATCAGTTGGAAGTAGTAGTGCGAGCGAAAGTAGCCGCCCGCCGAGACGCCCGCGAACGATGCCAGCAGCCACAAGAGCGTCAGGAACCGCCAAGGCCGGCGGTACGTCAGGCACAGACCGACCGCAGCGAGCGCAAAGATCGGTGCCCACTGGAACAGCATGGGGTAGAACGTCTCCCAAAAGTACAGGTGGTACTCTTCGAGGGGCACCCGGCTGGCGTAACGGAAGTTGTGGCCGAGGACGCAGTCGTAGAACTCGCCCCACGCGCCGGCCCAGGCGAAGTACGCCACGACCGGCGCGAGCGCGACGACCCCGCCGGCGACGTTCGCCGCCAGTAGCTTCAACCGCGACCGCCCATAGACGACCAGGACGAAGGCGTGCAGCAGCACGTTCGGCGCGGCGATCTGCTTGCACAAAAGGGCTAGCGCTCCGAATACGCCAGCGGCGAACGCCCAGCCAGCCGAGCCGCGGTCGGCCGCCGTTAGCGCCGCGGACAGGGCGGCCGTCATCGGCAGGATCATGAACGTCTCGGCGTTGGCCGCGTTGCCCAGCACCATCCGGTCGCTGGTCA
>CAZNSL010000354.1:0-6259 GCA_964574975.1 uncultured Alcaligenaceae bacterium
AGAAGGGCATCATCCACCGCGACCTGAAGCCGTCGAACGTGCTGGTGACGCTGCACGACACGGTGCCGGTGCCGAAGGTGATCGACTTCGGTATCGCCAAGGCAACAGGCGAGCGGCTGACCGAGCGGACGCTGGTCACGAACTTCGCGCAGGTGATCGGCACGCCCTTGTACATGTCGCCGGAACAGGCCGAGATGAGCGGCCTGGACGTGGACACGCGCTCCGACGTGTATTCGCTCGGCGTTTTGCTCTACGAATTGCTGACCGGCACGACGCCGTTCGACCCGGCCCGGCTGCGCGAAGTCGGGTGCGAAGAAGTCCTTCGGATTCTGCGTGAGGAGGAGCCACCGCGGCCGAGCCAGCAGGTCGGCGCAATGACGGCCGCGGCTCGTTCGACGGTGTCCGTACGGCGCGGCGTCGACGCGCGGCGGTACGCCGGGCTACTGCGCGGCGACCTCGACTGGGTCGTGATGAAGGCGCTGGAGAAGGACCGCAACCGGCGCTACGATTCCGCCAGCGGGTTCGCCCGGGACGTGGAGCGATTCCTCGCGGACGAGCCGGTGCAGGCGCGGCCTCCGTCGCAATGGTATCGCATTCAAAAGTTCGCGCGCCGGAACAAGGCGGCGCTGGCCACGGCGGTCGCAGTTGCGGCGGCACTCCTAGTAGGTATCGGTGTCGCCACCTGGCAAGCCCTTCAAGCAACGCGCGCCGAATCGAAGGCCCTGGCGGAAAAAACCCGTGCCGACCAGGAGGCCACGACCGCCAAACGCGTCACCGAGTCATTCCAACAAATGCTCGGACTGATCGACCCGGACGCGGCCAGCCGCTCCATGATGTCGTTGAGCGCGATTCGTTTGCAGGTCGTTCTCGGCCTGGTACGTCCGGACGCGAATCGGGGCCTCAATTACACCGTTCAGCAGATGATCGACGACTTCGCGGACAACATCGAAGGAAAGCTGGCCGATCGGCCGGCGGCCGCCGCCGAGCTGCTGGCGACCATCGGCCGGGCTTACGCCTGCCGCGGCCAGCGCGAGAAGGCCCGTAAGCACCTGGACCGTGCGCTGGTGCTGGGTCGAAGCGTCTTTGGCGAGCAGCACGAAAACTACGCCGATCTGTTGGTCGATTACTCGCGGCCGGACGCCTCCTCCGGACTCGCCGAACTCCAGACGCACGAGGCGGACTTGCGACGGGCCTTGGCCATCTACAGGTCGCGCGGCGTCGGGGGCGAACAGGTCATCCGGGCGTTGTGGGTGTTGCAATGGAACCTCGGCGATCAAGGGCACGTCGGCGCACCGGAAAAATGGGATGAAATCGAGCCTGTGGTGAATGAAGGGTTAGCGGAGGCCGCCAAGACGCCTGACGTAGAATTTGCGAAAACCGCGAGTCTTACCAGCGCGCTAGCGCGCGTCCGAATCCGTCAGTCCCAGTTTGCCGAAGCCGAGCGAATCGCCCGCCAGGCCGTTGCGATGCATCAAAAATCGCACCCCGACAGCCTGGAAACCGCCTGGGGCTACTCGACTCTCAGCGACGCTCTGAAACGGCAAGGCAAGCTCGCCGAGGCGCTGGCGGGTGAGAAACAAGCGCTGAACATGATGCGCAACATCCTGCCACCCGAGCACGTCAACATTGCCGTCCTGTCGAACGCCGCGATCGGAACGGTTGCGACTGGGTTCAAGAACCACACGCTCCTGAGTCTTTTTCCGAGCGTTGCGGATCTGGGCGAATTGGAGTCGGTGTTCCGCCAGATGGCATCGGCCTCGAAAGCGTCGAAACTCAACAACAGCGACCCCGCGTATGTGGCCGTGCGCAGCCTGGTCCGACTTCGGGAGTTCTACCTCGAACTCGGTCGCGAACTGGCAGCGGCCGGCAACAGCGACGAGGCCGAGCAGGCGCGCAAGAGGGCCACGCAGTTGCTCGACAGTCTTCAGACCCAGCTTGCCGGAAACGCTGAATTGCTGCCCTTCGTTTACAGTTTGGGAGCAATCGCATTGATCAAGTCCGGCGAGGCCCAACAGGCGAACGAACTCGGCCGCAAACTAGACGAACGAGTCGCACCGACAACGAGTCAGGCGATGAATCTCCTGGCCTGGTTCCTGGCCAATGCCGACGAACCGGCGCACCGCAATCCGACTCGTGCCGTCGAACTCGCGAAGGCGTTAGTCGAAGCGAACCCACAATCGAGCTATTACCGCAACACTTTGGGTGTGGCTCGCTACCGCGCTGGCGATTGGGCACTGGCCATTCCGGAGTTGGAGAAGTCGCTCGCACTCGGAAGTCCGAATAGCATCGACTACTTCTTCCTCGCCATGGCGCACTGGAAGCTCGGTCAGGTCGAAGTGGCCCGAGAGCGTTCCGAGCAGGGCGTGCAATGGATGGATAAGCACCAACCGAATAATGAGCAACTCCGCCGTTATCGAACCGAGGTCGAGGATCTGATGAGGTCCGCGACAGGAGACAGAAAGCCGGGTTGAGTTCAGAACCCGCGTCGCCCCGACCATCGATGTAGTGACGGCGATCAAGCAAGCGGCCGGTGAGTCCCAACCGCGAAGAAGGACACTCACCGGCCCGGCACCGCCCCGGCGCTCGGTCTGCGCGCCGGGAACGATGTCTCACCATTGTACTGCAGGCCGAATGGAGTGAAGCGATGAAACGCCTCAGTTCTGTCGCCGGCCTGGCGCTGGCCGTCGCGGTCGTGCTGGTCCACGTCGACCCAACCCCAGCGGGCCACTTGGTCCCGTTCCACGGTTACCTGGAGGGCGATGTGACTCGCACGCCCATCCCGCCACTCGTTCACGTCGACATCGACGCCGAGGGGATCGCGACCCACCTCGGCCGGTTCGACCTGGACGTGCCGCACGACGTCGACCCGGCGACGCGCACCGCGGTCGGGCAGTACCGGTTCGTCGCGGCGAACGGTGACCGGCTCAACGCCGACTTCACCGGGCAGTCGACGCCGATCCCGGACACCACCCTCCTTTTCATTGAGGAACACGCAACCATCGTCGGCGGCACCGGGCGATTCGCCCGGGCGACCGGGAGCTTCACCGCGTACCGGTTGTTCGACACGGTGGCCGGCACCACCATCGGCTGGTTCGACGGGACGATCTCTCGATGGTAGCAGCGGCCAGTGCATTGCCGCCGCGGCAAGCCCCCGCCGGCCCGACTCCGCCCCCCAGACACACCTCGTTATTGACCCGAATCTCCGCCCGAGGAATCACGCCATGCGCCGGCTTGCTCGACTGACCCCGCGCCTCGAACGCCTCGGCGACCGCATCGCCCCGGCCACCTTTACCGTCACCAACGCCAACGACTCGGGGGCCGGGTCGTTGCGCCAGGCCGTGCTGGACGCCAACGCCGCGCCCGGGGCCGACCTGATCGAATTCTCCGCATTCTTCAACGTGCCACGGACGATTGCGCTAACGAGCACCATCAACATCACCGATCCGCTGACGATCGACGGCACGAGTGCGGCCAACGTGACCATCGACGGCGGCAATGCCGTGCGCCTCTTCAACTCGCAGACCGCGCCGGCCGGCACCGCAATTCAACTGACCGACCTCACACTCGCGCGCGGTCGGATCGCCAACAACGAGTCCGGCGGCGCATTCCGCGTCGGAGACGAGACGCTCACCGCCACGCGCTGCGTCTTCAGGGCCAATACCGCCTACGACGGTGGGGCGGTCAGCGCGACCGGCGGCGGCTCGGTGAATTTGACGGATTGCGCCTTCACGTCGAACACCACTCCCGACGGCGGCGGCGCGGTCTGGGTCGTCGGCGGCGGCTCGGTGACGGCGACCGGCTGCACGTTCGCGTCAAACTCCGCGCTCTACGGCGGCGGAGCCATTATCGTTGGCAGCACTGGCAACTTGACGGTACTCGATTGCGACTTTCTTTCCAACGTGGCGGAGTTCGGTAGCGGCGGGGCCGTCGAGATGTATTCCGGCACCCTGTCGGCGACCGATTGCTCGTTCGTGCAAAACGCGAGCCTCTGGGCGGGTGCCATCGCGGCGCGCGCACCCGACGGCCACACCGTACTGACCCGGTGCGACATCTCCAGCAACTACTCGTACGGCGGAGGCGGCATTTACGCCTTCGGCAACCTGTTGCTGGAGGCTTCCACTGTTTCCGGGAACATCGTCGCGGGCGTCAGCGGCTACTACGGCTACTACCCCGGGTATGGCGGCGGCATCAGGGCAGGCGGGCCGACAACGATTCGGAACAGCACGATCTCCGGCAACCAGGCGGGTGGCGCGGGTGGCATCCAAACGACCTCGACACTCCTCATCCAGAACAGCACCATCGCGGGGAACTCATCCGTCTATTTCCTGGCCGGGGGTGGCGGCATCATGACTAACGGTGCGGTCACACTCGAAAGCTCGATTGTCGCCAACAACGTCGCCGGGTTCGCGCCGGAGCTTTATGCATCCACGGTCACGGCCCGGAACAGCGCGATCCCGAACCGCGGCGGCATCGGGACGTTTAACGACCAGGGCGGCAACCGGCCGGCCGGAGAGAACCCGCGGCTAGGCCCACTGCAAAACAACGGCGGGCCGACCAAGACGCATCTGCTGTTGCCGAACAGTCCATGTCTCGACACCGGCAGCAACCCAACCGGCCTGACGACCGACCAACGCGGCCTTGGCTTCCCGCGCGTGCTCGGCGAGGCGATTGACATGGGCGCGGCCGAGGGCGCGGACATCAACCCGACGGCCACTGCAACCGGCCTCCCGGCGACGATCACCGCCGCCGGCGGCACGAGCTACACCGTCGCCGTGCGTTACGACGACGACGCCGGTATCGACCTGGCGACGCTCGACCTGAGCGACATCACCGTCACCGGCCCCGGCTACGCCGTGCCGCAGACGCCGACGGCTCGCACAGTCGCCGGATCGGGGACCGTCGTCACCGTGACCTACACGCTACCGGCCCCCGGTGGAGCGTTCGACTTCGCCGACGACGGCCTTTACACCGTCGCGATGGCCACCAACCAGGTCCGCGATACCGATGCGCCCACGCCGCATTTCGTCGCGGCCGGACTGCTCGGGTCGTTTCGCGTCGCCGTGCCCGGAACGCTTGTGGTCGACGAGCCGACCGACATCGACGACGGCAACACGACCGCCGGCAATTTGTCGCTGCGCGAGGCGGTGCGGTTGACCAACGCCGCAGTGGGCACGGCCGATACCATCACATTCTCTCCAGCCGTCTTCAGCACGCCCCGGACGATCACACTGACGGGCGCGCTTCTCATTGTTGCCGATTCTCTAGCGATCGTCGGCCCCGGTGCCGGCTTGCTGACCCTGAATTCCGCCGGGCCAACGCAGGTCATCTATGCCTACTCAGGAGGTCCGGGCAGTGCGCTCAGCGTGTCCGGCCTGACCGTGACCAACGTCGCCGGCGGTGGGATTTCCTCGAATATGGGGCTGACACTCACGGACATCGTCGTCACGAACTGTCTGGATGTCGGCGTGTTTGTCAACGGTTCGCTGACGATGCAAAACGGCACCATTACCAACAACCAGGGTAAAGGGCTTCACGTCAGCGGCCGGTTGACCGTGCGCGACAGCACCATCAGCAACAACAGGGTCCTCGCCGGGCCGTACGCCGCCGGCGGCGGCATCTTCACCGGGAATGGCCCCGTGCTGATCGAACGCTGCACCATCACAGGCAATCAAGCGGCCGGATTTGGCGGCGGACTCTTCGTCGCCACCAATGACAAGGTGCAAATCTCCGATAGCACCATTTCGGGCAACCAGTCGAACCTGCAATCCACTGGCCTGGGCGGTGGGGGCATGTGCATTACCGGTACCCTCTTGCCCGGCTCGTTCATCCGCAACAGCACGATTTCCGGCAACGTCGCCGCGACGGGCAGCCTCGGCGGCGGCCTCGGCCTGTACTTTTATGGCACCCTGGCCATCGCCAACAGCACCATCACGGGGAACTCGACGACGGGCGCGGGCGGCGGCGGGATCGGCGGATACTGTGGTTACGCGCTTTCCGAAATCAGCCTGAACAGCACCATCGTCGCCGGCAATTCGGGTGGCACCATCCCCGATCTGTATTACAACGCCACGTTTCCGATCGCCGTTTCCGGGAACAACAACCTCGTCGGCGTCGCCAATGCGAGTAACTTCACGCTCACGGGCACCGGCAATCTGACCGGCACGGCTTTCACCCCACTCAACCCGCTGCTCGCCCCGCTCGCCGACAACGGCGGCCCGACTCAGACGCACGCGTTCCTGTCCGGCAGTCCGGCCCTGAA
>CAZNSL010000355.1:0-6255 GCA_964574975.1 uncultured Alcaligenaceae bacterium
CTCGGAGCGGTTCTACTTCTGGCGCTCGGTCGGCGGTCTCGGCGACGTGTTCGACCTCAAGAACAGCGTCTCGACCAAGACACTCGCCGACGTACTGGCCATGCGCATGGGCAAGTCGGTCGCGTCCACGGTACGGAGCTTCGTGGCCGATGCTCGCGTCGCTCAGATGCTCGACCACTTCACACAGTACGTCGGTTCGTCGCCCGATGCCTCGCCGGCAGTTCTGTGCGGCATCGCCCACATGCAGACGGCCGGCGGCGTCTGGTATCCGCGCGGCGGGATGCGGGCCGTACCAGTAGCACTCGTGCGTCTCGCGGCCGAACTCGGCGTCGAGTTGCGCACTGGCGTCGGTGTCCGTCGCATCCTGACCGACGGCGGTCGGGCTTCCGGTGTCGAGTTGGCGACCGGCGAACGTATTGCGTGCCGGGCCGTCGTATCGAACATGGACTCCGTGCGGACGCACCGCGAGTTACTCGGCGGCGAACCCGCACGGCGCTTTGCGAAGCGTCGGCACTACGAACCGGCCTGCTCCGGCGTCGTCCTGTACCTCGGGCTCGACCGCTGCTACGAACACCTCGCCCACCATAACTTCGTCTTCTCCGCCGATGCGCACGCTGAGTTCGACGCCATCTACACCTGCGGTGTACCGGCCCCGGACCCGACGTGCTACGTTGCCGCTCCGGCACGCACGGAGCCGGAGGTCGCGCCTCCGGGCGGCGAAGCACTGTATGTCCTCGTCCACACTCCGTACTTGCGGCCAGGGCAGGATTGGTCGACGATCCTGCCCGACTACCGGCGGACGATCCTCCGCAAACTCGCCACGACCGGAGGCATGCCCGACCTCGAAGATCACATCTACGTCGAGACATGCCTAACGCCGCAGGACATCCACGACCGCTACCGCGTTCTCGACGGAGCGATCTACGGCCTTGCCAGCCACGGCCGCTGGTTCGGCGCGTTCAAGCCGTCCAACCGTTGCCGAGACGTGCCGGGCCTGTACCTCGCCGGTGGATCGGCCCACCCCGGCCCCGGCATGCCGATGGTGATGATGTCCGGCTGGATTGCGGCCGATGCGTTGGACGCTGACCTCGCGGAAACGTCATTCGGCCGCCGAATGGTCGCGGGAGCCGTGTCGTGAACGCTGTCGCCCGCCGCGAGCGTGCGGACACCGGGACGCTACCACCGCGCTGGCCGTGGCTGTTCCGACTGTTCCGCTGGTACGCACGCGGCTACGCTGCCAGGCACCTGCATGCCGTTCGCGTCTTGCGCTCGCACCAGCCGCCGGCGGAGATCGACGGCCCACTCATTGTCGTGATGAACCACCCGTCGTGGTGGGACGCTATTCTAAACTTCGTGCTATCCGATCTGTGGCCCGGCCGCATCGATTGGGGACCGATGGAGGTTCACGCCCTCGCCAAGTATAAGTTCCTGAGCCGGGCCGGCCTGTTCGGAGTCGAGACCGGCACGGTCCGCGGCGCGGTCGAGTTCCTGCGCACGGCTCGTGTCATCCTCGCCGACTCGCGCGCAACGCTGTGGCTCTACGCCCAGGGCCGCTTCGCCGACGTGCGCGAGCGGCCGGTGACGTTTCGCTCCGGCGTCGGGCACCTGGCCGAGTGGTTGAACTCCGGGACGATCCTGCCCGTTGCCGTCGAATACACCTTCTGGACCGAACGAACGCCGGAGGCACTCGTAGCATTCGGCGAACCGCTACGCAGCATAGCCTCTCGCACGGCGCACGCGTGGACGGTCGAAATCGAGCGAGAGTTAGAGCGAGCGCAGGACGCACTCGCCGCCGCGGCAATCACGCGCGACCCGAAACGATTCGAGGTGCTGGTACACGGGCGGGCCGGTGTCGGCGGAGTGTACGACGCTTGGCGACGGTTCAAGGCGTGCATCACCGGCCGGAGGTTTCGGCCCGAACATTCCGAGGACGACGAATGTTGACCGCGCTCGCCGCTCTATCGTTCGCCTTCGCCACACTACCCGCACTGATTTACGCACGCAACCGCCGGCTGTACTGCCTCGCACCACCAGCAGCTGCGGGCCTACCGCCTGTGTCGGTCCTCATCCCGGCCCGCAATGAGGAGCGCGCGATTAGCGCAGCCCTCGACGCGGTACTCGCCAGCACCGGCGTCGAGTTCGAGGTCATCGTACTGGACGACCACTCCGATGATCGCACGGCTGACATCGTCGGCAACTTCGTCCAGCGCGACTCGCGCGTACGGCTGGAAACGGCTCCGCCGCTACCGGCAGGTTGGTGCGGCAAACAACACGCATGTTTCGCGCTCTCGAAGCTGGCGAAGCACCCGCTCTTGATCTTCGTGGACGCCGACGTACGCCTCGCTCCCGACGCCCTGGCCCGGTTGGCTACGTTTCAGCGCGCGACCGGGGCGGGCCTCGTCAGTGGCATCCCGCTACAGGAGACGGGCACGTTACTCGAAAAACTCGTGCTGCCGCTCATTCACTTCCTGCTTCTCGGCTTCCTTCCGCTCGACCGGATGCGCGCGAGCCGACTGCCGGCCTACGGTGCCGGGTGCGGCCAGTTGTTTGCTGCTGACAGAGACGCCTACGAATCCGTCGGTGGCCACGGAGCCGTGCGCTCGTCGCTGCACGACGGCGTCACGCTACCGCGGGTGTTCCGCCGAACTGGCTATTCGACCGACCTGTGCGATGCGACGGACCTCGCCACCTGTCGCATGTATCGTGGCAGCTACGAACTCTGGCTCGGCCTCGCGAAGAACGCTCGCGAAGGGTTGGCCGCGCCTGCGGCCATCGTACCTTGGACGCTACTGCTGGGTATCGGCCAGGTACTGCCCGCAATACTCGCCGCCGCATGGCCGGGTGTGTGGGCGGGTGGATTTGCGCTCACTGCACTTGGCACCGGCTATGCGATACGATTCGACGCGGCGGCGCGGTTCCGACAATCGTGGCTGGGAGCCGCGCTGCATCCGCTCGGCGTGGCGACGCTCTTAGCCATTCAATGGTACGCGACGGCCCGTTGGATCGCCGGTCGGCCGGTGGGCTGGAAAGGGCGTACGCACCCAGGCGTCACACCGGCACCGCCGACTCAGGCTCCGTGCTGACTGGCGGCTTCCGCAGCGTCCGCAGCGCCAGTTTGACCTCGGCCCGCCACGATTGCATTCCCCAGGCCAACGCGACGCCGCCCAGAGTGCAGATCGCTCCACACGCCGCCAAACCACCCCGGACATCAAACGCCCAGGCCGCGCCGCCGGCGACCAGCGCCCCGAGCGGACTCGTGCCGAGGAACGCCAAGGCGTAGAAACTCATGACCCGCGCCCGTGCGTCATCGCGGACGATCGACTGAATGAGCGTGTTCGTGGAATTGATGAGCGTCAACACACTGAAGCCAATTGCGGCCATGACCAACTGTGCGGTCGTTTCGTCGCGCGCAAGCGACAGCGTCGTCACGGCGACTCCGACGGCGATCGGTGCAACGGCGACGCGGCCGAGTGCCCCGCTGATTCCCCGCCAAGCGATGAACGAGCTGGCGGCCAACGCTCCGATGCCGCTCGCGAGCAGCAACCGTCCGAAGCTGACGGCATCGCCCTTCAGGATGTGCTCGTTGAACTCCGGTAACAGGACGGTGTATGGCATGCCGACGATGCTCACCAGCGCAACGACGGCGAGCATCGAGCGGATTGGTGCGGAGCGTAGCGCGTACCGTGCGCCCTCGGTCAATTCGTGGAGTACGGGCCCGTGGACGAGCGGCCGAGGCGGCGGCCGTACTCGCATCGCCGCGAGTGCCAGGAGTACCGCCGAGAAACTGAGGCCGTTGACGAAGAAGCAGCCGGCCTCGCCAACGCGCGCCAGTAGCACCGTGGCGATGAACGGGCCGAAGAGCCTGGCGAGTTGCACCAAGGACGAGTTGAGTGCGATGGCGTTTGTGAGATCGGCCCGATCGTCGAGCATCTCGCCGAGGAACGCCTGCCGTGCCGTCATGTCGAAGGCGTTGATCGCGTTGAGCGAGATGTTGAAAAGGACGATTTGCCAGACGCGCTCCGACCCCGTCCAGACGAGTAGCGCCAAGCCAAACGCCTGGAGCATCGCCAGCACCTGCGTGACGATCAAGAGCCGCCTGCGATCGGATCGCTCGACGAACACACCGGCGAACGGCGTCAACACGAGGCTCGGCAGTTGCGCGAGGAAGCCGAGGACGCCCATCACTTCCGACGAGTGGGTGAGCCGAAAGAGCAAGAGCGGCATCGCGGTCGACTGCGCCCAGGTGCCGACCATCGACAGCGTTTGCCCGGCGAAGTACAGGCGGAAGTTGCGGTGCGACAGCGACCGCAGAATCGGCACGCCGCCGGAAATCACTTGGTCCCCAGGGCGGTGGGCCGCAACTTACGGGCGGGGTCCGGGCCGAGGAGCTTTTGCCACTCGCCGTAGGCTGGGTTCGGCAGAATGAACCAGTCGTCGCCCCACCGGGCGCGGTTCTCGTCCACGGCGGCGAACCTACCGGCCACGTCCTTCACCGGGTCGGCCTTGAAGATGTCGGAGAAGTCGCGCAGGTTGTCGCCGACCCAGAGCAGCACCGCATAGGCGTCGGTGATCTCCTTGCGGCGGCCGTCCTTGCTCGTCGTCGTGTCGCCGTCCTTGAACAGTTTGAGTCGCGGAGCGATGTCTTTGACGTTCAAGCCCAGCCGTTCGAGGGCCTGAATCGTGTAGGTGGACCGCGATACGAAGCGGTTGGACAGGTATACGACCGTCACGCCTCGCTTCTCGGCAAACTCGATGAACTCCTTCGCGCCCGGCACCAGGCCGACCTCCGCCAGGCCGCCCGTCTCCCACGCATGCCAGGTCTGGTCGCTGAATCCTTGGTGCGTGCGGATCAGGTACGACTCGTAGCCGGAATTGTCGAGGACGGTCTCGTCGATGTCGAGGACGACAGCCGGCGGTTTGCCGTTCGAAGGCCGAGCCTTCAATTTCTCGGCCAGTCGTGCGGCAGCGGCATTGTAAGTTTGCAGGCAGCAGGCGCGGTACTCGGCCGCAGTCTGCATGAACAGGACCGCGTCGAGCGTGCGGTGGGTGTTCGGGTCGGGCCGGTTGTAGGTGGCCGCGCCGACCACAAAGCCTGCGGCCCCGGCGAGGACGGCAATGAACCAACGGAGCGTGCCTAGCGTGGTCATGGGTGCCAGATTACGCGGGCGGCAGCGTCGCGGCCAGCACGTCTCCGATGCGTTCGGCGAGAATAACCTCGGTGTCGGCGCGCACCTCGGCGGGAAGTTCGCGCAGGTCCTTGCCGTTGGACTTGGGCAAGACGATGCGACGGATACCGGCGCGGCGCGCCCCCAAGACCTTTTCCTTGACGCCACCGATCGGCAAGACCAGGCCCGACAGCGTGATTTCTCCGGTCATCGCCGTGTCGGAGCGCGCCGGTCGGTTGGTATACAAGGACGCCAGCGCCGTCACCAAGGCGACTCCGGCCGAAGGTCCGTCCTTCGGGACTGCACCGCTCGGAACGTGAATGTGGACGCCGTTATTCTTCAGGACGGCTGGGTCGATGTCGAGTTCCTTGGCGTGCGACCAAACGTAGCTTTGGGCGGCGCGGGCCGACTCGGTCATGACCTCGCCGAGCTTGCCAGTGATGCGCAGGTCGTGACTATCGGGCAATAGAGTCGCCTCGACGTACAGGACCTCACCTCCGGCCTCCGTCCAAGCCATGCCGTTGGCGACGCCCGGCGGCATGTCGCGGCGAACCTCCTCTGGTACGAACGGCTCCGGGCCGAGCAGTTCGCCGAGTTGGCCCGGTTCGATCGTGACGGATGAGGTGTCGCCCTGGGCGAACCGCAGCGCGATCTTGCGCGCCACACGGCCCATGAGGCGTTCGAGTTGTCGGACCCCCGCCTCGCGCGTGTAGCCGGCGATCGCGCTCCGCACGGCCGGCTCCGGGATCGTCACCTGCTCCGGCGTAAGTCCCGTCTCGGCGAGCTGCCGCGGGATCAGGTACCTGCGCGCGATGTGGACCTTTTCGTCCTCGCTGTAGCCGGAGAGGCGCAAGACCTCCATACGGTCCAGAAGCGGACGTGGCACCGGGTCGAGCGAGTTCGCCGTCGCCACGAAGAACACCTTCGACAGGTCGAACGGCAGGTCGAGGTAATTGTCGCGGAAGGTGTGGTTCTGCGCGGGGTCGAGGATTTCGAGAAGTGCCGAGGACGGATCGCCGCGGAAGTCCCGACCGAGCTTATCCACCTCGTCGAGCAACAAGACGGGGTTGTTCTTTCCTACGCGTTTCAG
>CAZNSL010000356.1:0-5977 GCA_964574975.1 uncultured Alcaligenaceae bacterium
CCAGGCCGTCGCGCTCGCGTCCGCCATCTCATCGGCACCGTCCGCGGCGGCCGCGGTTTCTGGGCGACCTTCGGACTCATCGGGCTAGCCGCCGCCGGCGTGGCGCTGGCCCTGCGACCCGGCGACGCGGTGGCCCTCGTACCGACCGCCAGCACGATCTGGCCCGACGCCTTGACGCAACTCACGCGCGTCGTCTCGCTGGCAGGGGCGGCCATTCTCATCGCCATCGCCTGGGACGAGGTGCCCGACGGCTACGCCGCCGACTACCACGCGTGCGTCCTGCTCATCGCCGCCGGCGTGTCGCTGACGGCCGCAGCCAACGAACTCATCACACTGTTTTTGGCGCTCGAGCTGGTCAGCATCCCGACCTACGTCGTGCTGTACTTGCCGCGCACCGACCGCGCCGCCCAGGAGGCGTCGGTGAAGTACTTTCTGCTGAGCGTCTTCTCGTCGGGCTTCTTGCTGTTCGGCTTCAGCTACCTGTACGGGCTGACCGGCACGACGAACCTCGCAGCGATGCACGAGACGTTGACGGGCGGCGTGGCCGACAGTACGCCGGTGCTGGCCCTGATCGCCGCGGCCATCACCATCCTGGTCGGTCTCGGCTTCCGCGTGACGGCGGTGCCGTTCCACTTCTACGCCCCGGACGTGTACCAGGGCACCACCGTCGGCAACGCGGCGCTGCTGTCGTTCGTACCGAAGGTGGCCGGGTTCGTGGCGATGATCCGATTGTTGGGCTACGTCGGCCCCGTGGCGATCCGCTCCGACCAGACGCTCGGCTACCAGATTCAGATCCTGCTGTGGATGCTGGCCGCGATCACAATGACGCTCGGCAATGTGGTCGCGTTGTGGCAGGACAACCTCCGGCGGCTGATGGCGTATTCGAGCGTCGCTCACGCCGGCTACATGCTGATCGGCCTGACGGTCGCGCCGCCGCTCTTGCGGCTCGGCGAGACAACCGGCGGCGTCCCGGCGGTCGTGTTCTATTTGGTTGCCTACGGAGGAATGACCCTCGGCGTCTTCGCCGTGTTGGCACTGCTGAGTACCGGCCGGCAGCGCGTCGAGACCGTGGACGACCTGGCCGGGCTGGCGACGAGCCACCCCGGTCTGGCGCTGGCGATGGCCCTGTTCCTGTTCAGTCTGATCGGCCTACCGCTGACGGCGGGTTTTACCGGCAAGTTCCTGTTGTTCTTCGGTGCATTCCTGGCCCCGGGCAACTCGCTCGGCGAGCGGGAGGGGCAGTTCTACTGGGGCCTGGCGCTGGTCGGCGCGATCAACGCCGCAATCGGGGCATACTACTACCTGCGAATCATCGGGGCTATGTACCTGCGGCCGGCCGTCAACCCGCCGGACCCGGTGACGGCGTGGCCGGGTCGGGCGGCCGTGTTGGCGTGTGCCGCGGTGACGCTGGCGTTGGGCGTCTACCCCGCACCGATGCTAAAACTGGTCCACGAGGCGACGACGCCGACTCCGTCGCGCGTCGCGACGGCCGACGCGGCGGCGAAGTAGTAGCACGCTACTGCGAAGCGCCGCGAACCGCGGAAGAAACCTGTATGAGCGCTAATTCCTTTTCGCGCCCAGCCTCCGATGTTTGCAAGGGCGTCGAACTACCCGACGGCGTGGCGGACTTGCTCGCCAAGCGGCCGACCGTCGCGCAGCTCATGACGCAACTTGCCGAACGTGGCGAGTTCGCGGCGGCCCTGCGCGTCGCGGCGCACGCGCTGCCGGCCCGCGAGGCCGTCTGGTGGGCGTGCCAGTGTGCGAAAACCGTCGGACCAAGCCCGGCCCTCCAGGCGGCCGAGCGATGGGTAGTCGCGCCGTCCGACGAGACGCGGCGGGCGGCGTTGCCGGCTGCAGAAGCGGCTGGGGTCGGCACGCCTGCAGGCTGTGCGGCATTAGCGGCATTCCTGTCCGGCGGCAGCCTCGGGCCGCCAGACGTGGCCGAGGTGCTGCCGCCGGCCGGGGCTGCGGCGCAGGCGGCCGGGGGGGCGGCATCGCTGGCGGCGGTCATTAAAGAACCTGAGAAGGCCGCGGAGCGTTTCAAGAAGTTCCTGGCCTTGGCGAACGACGTGGCCGCCGGCACGAACCGTTGGCCGGCCAAGTAACGGGAGGGCGAAACGTCATGGGCATGCCCGCGGCGCGGCTGACCGACATGCACGTTTGTCCGATGTTCACCGGCCCGGTGCCGCACGTCGGCGGCCCAATTGTCGCCCCCGGCTACCCGAAGGTGCTGATCGGCAAACTCCCGGCCGCCCGCGCGACCGACACGGCGGTATGCGTCGGCCCTCCGGATGTGGTGCTGCCGGGGTCGGTGAAGGTGTTGATCGGCAAACTGCCGGCGGCGCGTCTCGGCGACCCGACGGCTCACGGCGGCGTCATCGTCGTGGGGTATCCGAAGGTGCTGATAAGTTAAGGATCGCGGCCAGCCCGGAGCGCGAGCGATGGGTTGCTCGACCCGTCGCTCGCGCTCCGGGCTGGCAACGCATTCACGTCGCTCGCACCACGACGACCGTCACGTTATCGAATGCCCCGGCGAGGTTGGCCGCGTTCACCAGCCGGCGCGCCGCCGCCTCGGCCGACGGCGATACCTCCAGGATGTTCTGCATCGACCGCGCCGACAGCCGCGCCGAGAGGCCGTCCGAACACACCAACACCCAGTCGCCCGGCACCAGGGGCTGGATTGCCACGTCCGGTTCCACGTCGGGCCGACCGCCGATCGCCTGACGCAACTCCGACCGTCGCGGGTGCGAATCGGCTTCTTCGACGCTGATCTGCCCCATCTCGACCAGGTGACGCACGACCGTATGGTCCTGCGTCAGTTGCATCAACCGGCCGCGGTGTAAGCGGTAGGTGCGGCTGTCGCCGACGTGGGCGACCATCACCTGTCGGCCGTCGAGGTACACGGCCTCGGCGGTGCAGCCCATCCCGTGGAAATTCGGGTTCTGCCGCGCCGCCAAGTACACCGCGCGGTTGGCGTCGCGCAGGGCCGCGGCGAGGCGGCCCGTCGTCGCGTCGCGGTCGGTCGGAGACGGTCCCAGGTCGTGCCCCTCGGCCAGTGCCGCGAACGGCGGTTGCCGAAGCAAGCTGCCGCGCAAACTGCGGATCGTCATGCCCGCGGCCACTTCGCCAGCCAGGCTGCCGCCCATGCCGTCGGCCAGGATAACCAGGGCCGCCTCGTCCTGCACGCCGTCGCGCATCTCGGCCGTGTGGACGAAGCCGAAGGCGTCCTCGTTCGCCGGGCGAGTCGTGCCAGTCGAGGTCCAGGCGGCGATATCGAGCCGCACGCGCCCGAGCGATCGTTGGGTCTGACCGAGTACCTGCGCCAACTCGTCGAATCCGCTGGGGTCGCCGCCCGCGTCGGACGGGAACCGCTGCGTCACGTCCGGCTGGAGCGTCTTCAGGAGCAACCGGCCGAGCGCTGGATGGGCGTCGGGGAAGCGCTCGACGAACGGCTTCGGTTGGCCGGGACCGGCGAAGTCGAGGTCGGTCAACTCACGACCGAGTTCGAGGGCACAGAGCAGCGCGCCGAAGTTGTACAGGTCGGCGCGAGCGTCGACGGGGCCACCGGCGGTCAGCTCCGGCGGGCTTTCGACGAACGGCAACAGCGACGCGCCGGCCGGCAGCGGCAGCGGCAGCAGCGGCGCGTTCGCATCCAACAGCACTTGCCCGAGCGGCGTGATGACGACGAAGTCCGGCCGAAGGCGTTCGAGTATCGCCCCGGCGTTGTGTAAGTCGCGCAGCAGGACCGCCAGTTGTGCGAGCCAACCGAAGCGCTCGTACGCACCCACCGCGGGGTCGTCCCAGGCATCCCAGAACGAAACGCCTTCGGGTCGTCCCAGTACGAGATAGTCGAAGTCGCCGTTGGCGAACGTGTCGATGACCCGCGACAGACCCAGGGTGCGCGCCCGCAGCCGCAGGTCGATCTCCCAGGCCAGGTCGGGCCAGGTCGGAATCGGCAGCGGCTCATCGCCGACGGGGGCCAGGGGTTGCCGCGCGATGACGACGGCCGAACCATCCGTGGCCGTGGCGTCGAATCGTTCGACGGGACCGCGCTGTTCGAAGCGCTCGCCGAGGCGGTAGCGGTCGTCCAGTGGCGGGGTTTCATCCATGCGACGGCACTTGGCCCGACGGGCGACTAGCATCGTACCGCAGCGGAGCCTGCAACGGGAAGCGCGGCGATTCGGGCGAACGGGAACGGGCGGTTAAACGATGACTTTGAGGTGGATTGTGCCGATCGTGACGACATCGTTGGCCAGCAGGCTCCGCTTGCGACCGGGGTGAATGCGTTGCCGGTTGACGAAGGTGCCGTTGAGGCTGTTGAGGTCTTCGATGGCGAGTTTGCCGGATTCGCAGGTGATGACGGCATGCTGCCGCGACGACCAGATGCGGTCGGCCGGTTCCTGTTCCTCGATGTCGATGTCCACGGGCCGGTCGTCGGGCCGGCCGATCAGGTTCTGACCATCGTAGATTGGGTATTCGGAATTGACCTTCAGCCCGCGGATGACCCGTAGCCGTGGCCGCACTGCGTCCGGTTCCGCAGCGGTCGCGTGGCGTACGGGTGCGGCGGCTGCGGCCGCGGCAATCGAACGGGCCGTGACGGGCGACCCGGTTAACGGCCCGCCGATGGCCTCTGGCTCGCCGGCCTCGGCCGCGACCGGCACAAAGCGGATATGGTCAACCGGTTCCGTGCCTGGTGGATCCGGCGCGCCGTCCATCGGTGGGTCGTCGAGTTTCGGGCGGCTGCGCTGGGTGACGAGTTGGCTGTTGGACATGGGCGCGCTACAGGCGTGGCAGACCTCGGCGTCCGCGGCGTTATCGGTTGTGCAGTAGGGGCACTGTGACATCGGATCCCGCTCCAGCTACTGGGCCGATAGTCGCCCGGTGGCACTTTCGCAAATTCTAGCTCACGCCGGGGGGTCGTGCCACGCGGCGGCCCGCCCCTGACGCCAGCCGGCCGCCGCGGTAGAGTACTGGCATGTCCTTACTCGCAAACCTCTTCGCCGAAGACCTGGGCGGCCGCACGGTCCTGCACGCCATGCCGCTACTGCTCGGCGTGCTGTGCGCACTGGCGATTGCTTACCGCTACTACAGCGCCTTCCTGGCCGCCAAAGTATTGGCCCTCGACGACGCCAACATCACACCGGCGCACACCTTCAACGACGGGCAGAACTACCACCCGACCAACAAGTGGGTGCTGTTCGGCCACCACTTCGCAGCGATTTCCGGGGCCGGCCCCCTGATCGGGCCGGTACTGGCGATCCAGTACGGCTACATGCCGGGCCTGTTGTGGCTCGTCATTGGCGTCTGTCTGGCCGGGGCCGTGCAGGACATGCTCGTCCTCGGGGCGAGCGTGCGCCGCGGCGGCAAGTCGCTGGCCGAGATCGCCCGGACCGAACTCGGGCCTTTCGCCTCGGCCGTGGTGTCGGCGGCGATTCTGTTCATCGTCGTGATCGCATTGGCCGGCCTGGGATTCGTCGTAGTCAAGGCGCTCGGCGGCGAGGAGGTTGTCCTCACGCCCGGCACCCGTGTGGGCGGCGATAAGGGAGCGCCGATCCGACTCATCAACGAATCGTCGGGGGCCGAGCGGACCTACCACTTCCCCGGCGGTCATCGTGTACTGACGCCGGGCGAGTCGGCCCCACGCTCCCGGCCCGACGCATTCCAACTCGTCGTCCCGGCCGGGTCGCAGGTCAAGGAGGTGGACGACTGGCTGGAGTTCCCGGCCGGCACTGTGGTACTGATCCCCGGCTCGTCGTGGGGCACCTTCACCATCGCCTGCACCATCCCGATCGCGCTGTTCACCGGCCTGTACATGTATCGCATCCGCAAGGGCGCGGTCGTCGAGGCGTCCCTGATCGGCGCGGCGTTGACGCTCGCGGCGACGGTGGCCGGCAACTGGATTCCCGGCTCGCCGTGGGAGGGCTGGTTCTCGCTGACCAAGGGCCAGACGACGTTCGCGCTGTGCGCCTACGGCTTC
>CAZNSL010000356.1:5987-6252 GCA_964574975.1 uncultured Alcaligenaceae bacterium
CGTGGCGAGCGTGCTGCCGGTCTGGATGCTGCTGTGCCCTCGCGATTACCTGTCGAGCTTTCTGAAAATCGGAACGATCGCACTACTCGTCGTCAGCGTGTTCATCGCCAACCCGACGTTGCCGTGCCCGATGGTCAACGAGGAGTTCCTCGACGGCGGCCCGACGTTCCCGGCCGGCGGCATCTTCCCGTTCGTGTTCATCTGCATCATGTGCGGCGCGATCTCCGGCTTCCACTCGCTGGTCTCGTCGGGCACGACACCGAAA
>CAZNSL010000357.1:0-6247 GCA_964574975.1 uncultured Alcaligenaceae bacterium
CATCGCGGCCTTCGTGGCGATCACTCAGACGGCGAGCGGAACGGGCCAGAACCCGGAGCAGAGCGGAGGGCCGAAGCGCAGCGGAGGATGGCGGAGGCCGGGCTATTTTGCTTCGCGATGCAAAGCGCGCTCGCCAGATGGCTAATGTGTCTTCTCGTCGCCGGCGCGCGGCGGAAAATAGCCGGACGCAGCCATTGCCGGTCCGAGCCGCTTGCCGTCCGATCGCCCTCTAGAAGGCCGTGGTCGCGTGCTCTCCCGGCAGTGGCCGCACCGCGACCGACCTGTCGATGCCCATCGAATTGCCGGGGCTATTCCGCGGTTGCCAACGACGAATGCAGCAAACGGACGACGTCCTCTGGTACGAGCTGAAGCCGCAACGATGCGCGGAGGGCTTCGAGGCCAAAGATGTGCAGATCTTCGTTGAAATCGCCCACCCGAGGCGACAGCGGAATCGCTTCAACGCCGGCCTCTACCGCGCGCTGCGTGAGAATCGCCTGTACGGTATCTCCGGCAGCATCGTCATCGCGGGCGATATAGAGCCGACGCAGGCCAGATGGCAGCATCATCGCTGCGAGATGATTAGCCGAAAGCGCGGCCGCCATGGGCAGGGCCGGCAGTGCGTAACGCAGTGACAGCATGGTCTCGATTCCCTCGCCGGCAGCGAGCACATCATCGACCACGCCGAAGCGAACGGCGTTGCCGAGCAGGTCACCCATGGCGCGTCGTGGTGTGTCGATCGGAGCCTTGCCGAGCCGCACGCGATCAAAACCGTGTGGATCTAGCCAGGTGCGGTGCACGCCGGTGATCCGTCCATCGAGGTCGGTGACACAGGCTATCATCGCCGGCCAGGTTTCGGTCGACGAATGCTCATCCGGTCGATAGTAGCAACGAGGATGGAAGCGCAAGCTGCCACCATGGTTGATGCAACTAATTCCGCGACGCTGCAAGTACGCCTCGGCTAATGTCCCTTCAATCGGGTTGGATATCGCAAAGAGCCGACGAGCGGCTTCCTGCGATCCGGCCGGCGCGACTGGACGAACGGGCCTCGGGAGTGATTGCTCCTCGGAACGAGGCAGCTTCAGAAAGCGCCTCGCCTCCTCGGCGACCTCGCGAAAGTCTCGCAAGGCCAGACTTTCGCGGATGATGTCGAGGAGATCACCATGTTCTCCGGTCGCGGCGTCGGTCCATTTCCCAGCGGGTCCCTTCGGTGATTCGTGCAGCCGCACGAACAACGAGCGGCCCGGCGTATTGTAGACGTCGCCGACCAGCCAGTACCGCCCCGCCCGCCTGCCATTAGAGAGATAGTGTCGGCACACCGCCTCAGCCTCGCACGAGAGGCGGCGTGCCAGTTCGGAAGCATCGCCGGCCATCACGCGGCCTCCCGCTCACTGACGCCCGTAACCGGATAGGTGTCGAGCACCCTGGACAGGACCTCGATGCCGCTCGCGTCCGTGGGTACGAACATGCGCAGCTTCCAGGAGATGATCTCCCCAAAGAGGCCGTAAGCACGGAGGCGATCGCGTATCGTGTCGTTGAATCCGGACAGCTCGATGCGATAGGCGCCCATCACCCGGACGCGGCGAAGTTGGAGTTCCTCCGCGAGGTCGAGGACGGTGCGTCCCTCCATCAGCGCGGCAAAGGCAGCGTCCGGCGTCAGCGCGGGCGCGTCCCTCGAAAGGACGTTTGCGACCCATGTGGCCGAAAACTTGCGTCCGATGATGCGTTCGCCCGCATCGGTCTGGAGCCGATAGACGCGGGTTGATTCGTTCGGCAGCCGCTTCCAGATAGGGAGCAGCAAGCCCGCCACAACGTGGATCGTGCTTTCCGTGAACTGGGGCACCTCGGCAAGCTCCGCCACCCAGGCCGCAGCGAAGCGCCCACGGTCCGCTTCGATCCAGTGGCTCTCCGCCATCATGCTCAAGGGGACCGTGTGCTGATCCATCGGCCGGATCAGACGGACGCGCCGCTCGATCTCGCCGTCATCGAGCATGACGCTCGCCGCGGGGACCTGCACGGCGGCTCGTCCCGAGCGCTCATTGACCAGCAGGACGGCCTGACGATCGGAAAGACGAGCAAGAGCGTCATCCAGACTCACCGGATGATTGCGCTGGCGCTGTGTGACAGTGAGCAGCCGGGTCTCGGCGCCGGTCCCCCGCTGGTCATAGATCGTCCGCCGGTCGGTGACGACAAGGCTCTCGGCACGGAGTGTTTCCAACCCGACGTCGTAGGTGCCGGATGCAACCGCGCCTTCGATCCGAGCGGTCAAGAGCTGCTCGAAGGCGGTGAACAGCACATTCTGGAGGTCGATGGTGAGCGCCAATAACCTGTTCAGAAAGGTCGTGATCGGCGGCAGGTCATTCCTGAGCCCATTGGCATCCATGAGCTTCAGACCGGTTGCATCCTCGAACCTCCCAAGCGAGCAACCGTCGACCTTGCCTCGCGCGAGCAGCGTGTAGAGCTGACGCAACGCATCACGTCCATACTGGCTTTCGAGATTGTCCTCGGGCCGGAACAGGCCCTGTCCTCCGGTCTGACGTTGGCCGCGCGTAATGGCTCCCAACGTATCGAGCCGGCGGGCAATGGTGCTGAGAAAGCGCTTCTCGGCCTTCACGTCTGTCGCAATCGGACGAAACAGCGGCGGCTGCGCCTGGTTGGTCCGGTTGGTGCGGCCAAGGCCTTGGATCGCGGCGTCGGCCTTCCAGCCGGGCTCGAGCAGGTAATGGACGCGCAACCGGCGATTCCGCGCCGACAGTTCGGCATGGTAACTCCGCCCCGTGCCGCCGGCGTCGGAGAACACGAGGATGCGCTTGACGTCATCCATGAAGGCCGAGGTCTCGGCGAGATTGGCCGAGCCTGCGCGGTTTTCGACCACCAGCCGGTCGCCCTTGCGGATGACGCGGCGCGAGCGGCCCGTCACCTCGGCGACCAGTTCGGTGCCGAAGCGCTGGATGACCTGATCCAGTGCCCCAGGTACCGGCGGCAGCGAGGCAAGCTTCTCGATGAGGCGGTCACGGCGTGCGACGGCTTCCCGGCTCTCGACCGGCTGGCCGTCGCGATAGACAGGCCGGGAGCAGAGGTTACCTTCCGAGTCGGTGAAGGGTTCGTAGAGCTGGACCGGGAAGGAGTGGGCGAGGTAGTCGAGGACATACTCGCGCGGGGTGATGTCGACCTGGACGTCGCCCCATTCTTCAGTTGGAATCTCCGCGAGCCGGCGCTCCATCAGCGCTTCGCCCGTCGACACGATCTGGATGACCGCGGCGTGCCCAGCCTCAAGATCGTTCTCGATCGCACGGATCAGTGACGGGGTCTTCATCGAGGTCAGGAGGTGACCGAAGAAGCGCTGCTTCGCGCTTTCGAAGGCGGAGCGTGCCGCAGATTTGGCCTGCCCGTTCAGCGTTCCCGTTGCGCCGGTGATGTTGGCGGCCCGCATCGCCGCGTCCAGGTTATTATGGATGACGCTGAACGCACCGGCATAGGCGTCGTAAATGCGGACCTGCTCCGGCGTCAGTTGGTGCTCAACAAGCTCGTACTCGACGCCCTCGTAAGAGAGCGAGCGGGCTGCGTAGAGGCCGAGCGCCTTGAGGTCGCGCGCCAGCACCTCCATGGCCGCGACCCCACCCTCCTCGATCGCTTCGACGAACTCGGCACGGGTGGCGAACGGAAAGTCGGCGCCGCCCCAAAGGCCGAGGCGTTGGGCATAAGCGAGATTGTGGACCGTGGTTGCGCCCGTCGCCGACACATAGACCACGCGGGCATTCGGCAGCGCGTGCTGGAGCCTCAAGCCCGCGCGCCCCTGCTGAGAGGCCGCTTGGTCACCACGCTCGCCCTTGCCCCCGATCGCATTCTGCATGGCGTGGCTCTCGTCGAAGACGATCACTCCGTGCCCAACCATTCGACGATCTGCCTGACGCGCGAAAGCTTCTCGCCACGCTCGTCGGTCCGTAGCGTGGCGTAGGTGGTAAATAGGACGCCTTCCGCAAGCCGGATCCGGGTGCCCTGGCGAAACCGGGACAAGGGCGTAACGAGCAGGCGCTCCATCCCGAGCGCGGACCAATCGCGCTGCGCGTCCTCGATCAGCTTGTCGGATTTGCTGACCCAGACGGCACGTCGGCGGCCCTTGAGCCAGTTGTCGAGCAGAATCCCGGCGACCTGCCGGCCCTTGCCCGCGCCGGTGCCATCGCCCAAGAACCAGCCGCGGCGAAAGCGGACGGCATTCTCTGCGTCATCGCGCGCGGCGGCGATAACATCAAAGGTCGCATCGACCGTCCAGGAGCCCACGAGAAACTCAGAATGCGCCTCGCCGGCATAGATGACGCTCTCAAGTTGGGCGTCCGACAGAACTCCATCTGCCACCAGACTCGAAGGCAGGTGCGGACGATAGGATGGTTTCGGTGACGCAACGGACGCCATCGCCGCGGACTGCACGAGCTTGGTCGGGTGTGCGCACGATCCGGGAATACGGATCGATTGCAATCCGTATTCCTCGTAAAGGGCATCGGTGAGCCGGGTGCCTTCCGGCGGCGACCATTCGACCGTTTCGTATGTAAGTTCGACGCCTTCTGGCGCGGCGTCTCTCGAAGAAGACGATGAGCGTGGTGCAACGGCGCCCAGCGATCGCGACATAGCCGGCCGCTCGATAGCGACGATCTCCGGTGATATGGCGACGGGCAGCCTTGGAGGCACATGCTGGTTCACCCAGTCGAGCAAGGTAGCGACGTCGGCCGCCATGCCTGGCGAAGCCGGAAAAGCCGTCGGATCGGCAGCGGGCAGCTTGTCGATCACAAGCAGCCGTGTGTCGATTTGTGTTCCGTGCTTCGCGTAGATGGCGCCGTCGATCGCCGCAGAAAACGCTACCTGCCCGCGTTCCTGGAGCCGCACAAAGGCTTCTCGCCATGCCGGGTTATCCGGTGCGAAGCTGGCGCCAGTGATGGCGACAAGGCGTCCACCGTCGCCAAGACGCGCGAGCGCTGAAGCGATGTGACGGAGAGCCGCATCCGTCATCCGTCGGTCTACGTTCGTCAATGCCGAGAACGGCGGGTTCATCAGAACGACGCTCGGCACGACACTCGCGTCGAGGTGGTCGTCGATCTGTGCAGCATCGAACCGCGAGACCTTAACGCCTGCGAAGAGATGATCGAGCAGCGCCGCGCGGGCCTCGGCCAACTCGTTCAAGACCAGAACGCCGCCGGCGAGCTCGGCAAAGACGGCGAGCAAACCGGTCCCAGCAGAAGGCTCAAGAACGCGATCGGCCGGCGTAATGCCAGCCGCGGCGCATGCGGCCAGCCCAAGCGGGATCGGCGTCGAGAATTGCTGAAGCGCCTGGCTGTCCTCGGAACGCCGCGTGTGGGTCGGCAGACAGCTAGCGATCTTCGTGAGCATCGGCAGCATTGCTGCCGTCGACCCAGCCTTGGCACGCATCGCGGGGCCGAACTTGCGAAGGAACAGAACGGCTGCCGCCTCGCAGACGTCATAGGCGGTCTTCCAATTCCAAACGCCGGCCGTGTCCGAGGCGCCAAAGGCAGACTCCATGGCGCTACGCAGAACAGCGGCATCGATGCGACGGCCGCGTTCGAGCTCGGTCAGGACCTGTCGCGCGGCCCTGACAGCGGCAGAGGTGAGATTTGCAGCGGCACGCATGGAGAGCGGCGTGGCGATGCCGCCGGCAAGAGATTCGGTCATGGCAGGAATTCTTTCGGAGAGCAGGAATGGGTCGAACCATCAGGCGCTCTCCTTTGCCCCCGACGGCTCAAACCCTTCCCGGCCCGACTCTCACTCTCCGCCGTTCCCAATAAGAATGGGGACCAGCGCTACACACCGGTCCCCAAGCAACCGCGGGACGGCCAAAGCCGCCCCGCTCTGTGATGATCACTCAGCCGCGTCGAGATGTTGCGGATCTTCGTCGGCGGCGGTCTCCTGATCCTCCTCGTCGGCGAGGAATTCGGGCAGCCGGCCCGCCTCGCTCTCCTGCTCTGACGCCGCATCGGGATCGAGGAGACGCAACGGCTCCGGCAACCAACCCGAGCCATCCAGAAGTCGTTCAGCCTCCTTGGCCATGTCGGCCTTCTTCAGATGGTCGATCAGTTGCGCCGACGACTCGCCCTTGGCCTGCCGCACGGCATCCAGAATACGCGGCTTGGTAACCCGGCCGAGATAGTTGTCGACGGTCGGCCGCCAGCCGGCCTGCACCATGTCGAGCCCGACCGCGCGCGCCAGCACATCGGCCTGGTCGAGACGCGTGCGAACGCCA
>CAZNSL010000358.1:0-6223 GCA_964574975.1 uncultured Alcaligenaceae bacterium
GACGGATCGATCCATCTCGTTCTGGTGTGTCTGTCTTCAATCGGCGACAATCTGCGAAATCTGCGGATAAAACGTCTTCATGAGCGACTCGTACTCCCCGCGCGCCCCGAAACCGGTCGGTGCGTACCCACACTTCCGTCGTGTTGGCAACCTGCTATTTCTCTCGGGCATCGGTCCTCGCGACCCGGCCACCAACGCGGTCCCCGGCAACGTCACCGACGCCGAAGGCGAGCTCGTTCGCTACGACATCGCCGCCCAGTGCGAATCGGTATTCCGCAACGTGCGGCTCGTCCTCGAAGATGCCGGCTCGTCGTGGGACGGGATCGTGGACGTGACGGTGTTCCTGACCAACATGCGCGACGACTTCGCGACGTACAACCGCCTGTACGCGGAGGCATTCGCCGACAACCGTCCGACGCGCACGACAGTGGAAATCAGTTCGCTGCCGACGCCGATCGCGATCGAACTGAAGGTCATCGCGACGGTGGAGTAAGATTTAGCCACCGATGAACGCAGATAAACACAGATGAATACATGAGAATGATCTTGTATTCATCTGTGTTTATCTGCGTTCATCGGTGGCTCATTCTTCCGCAGTACCGCCCGCACCGGGCTGGCGTCGAAGCCGACCAACCGCAGCGGCAGCGCGATCAATTCGTATACGCCCTCCGGCACCGCCCGCAGGTCCAGGCCCTCCAGCACCGCCATGTCGTGCCGTAGGATCGCCTTGTGGCTCGGCAGGTCCTTCGAGTCGAACAGGTCGATGCTTGGCGTGTCGATGCCGATCAGCCGCACACCGGTCGCGTGTAGCCGATCGATCAGGGTTGCGTCGTAGGCCGCGAAGTCGGTGTTGAACTGCTCGAAGTCGGGGAACGTGCCCGTGGCTAACAACACACGCTCGGCCAACACCGCGAACTCGGCGTTCACCCGCGTCTTGCGCTCGGCAGCCACGCGCACCACCTGGCACGGCCCGAGGTAAAAGTCGAGCGGTCGCGCCTCCATCGCCGGTGCGTCCTTGCCGTAGTGGTTCGGAGCGTCGGCGTGCGCCCCGAGGTGGACCGTTGCGCGCAGCGTTGAGAGCGTGATGTTGGCCCCGGCGGCGATGTCGCACAGGACTTCGCGCGTCGGTGGCGTATCGCCGGGCCAGACGGCCAGTCGCGGCGTGATCGGTGGGGTGATGTCGTAGATCATAGCCGGTGCCGGATGGCCCACAGGTCGGCGAAGACGGGGTGGAATAGCGACTTCTTCAGGAACTCGACGCCGAGTGAGCCGCCGGTGCCGGACTTCGAGCCAATGCTGCGCTCGACCAGCTTGATGTGCCGGTAGCGCCACTCCTGGATGCCTTCGTCGAAATCCGTCATCAGCTCGAAGAGGATTTCCAGGTCCGGCTTCGTCGTGTACAGCCGAAGGATGCCGTCGGCGACCTGTGCGTTCGGCTCCGCGGGGAGCGTCACGTCGCGCGCCCGCAGTTCCGGCGGGATGACGACGCCGTGGTGTTCGAGGAAGACGTAAAACGCGTCCACGATGCTCGGTTCGTGCAGCCGCTTCGTCAGCGTGGCATGGGCGGCACTGCCGGACGGGACGTACCGAAGCATGTCGGCTCGCTTGTAGCCGAGGGCGAATTCGAACTCGCGGAACTGCACCGACTGGAAGCCGCTGGCCGTATCCAGTCGGTCGCGGAAGCTCGAAAACGACCGCGGCGTCAGCGTCTCGATGATGTCGATTTGCTCGACCATCACCTTCATCACGGTGCGGACGCGCTTGAACGTGGCGATGGCCCCGTAGGTGTGTCCGGCCCGGAAGTCGGCCTGAATCTTCTCGAACTCGTGCAGCATCAGCTTGAACCACAGTTCGTACGCCTGGTGTACGACGATGAAGATCATCTCATCGTGTTCCGGCGGCGACGATCGCGGCTGCTGGAGCGAGAGCAGCTCGTCGAGGTGCAGGTACGAGGCGTAGGTCAGACTCAATGGGATACTCCTACGAATTAGCCACAGATGAACACAGATAAACACAGATGCATACAAAAGAATGCATTTGTATCCATCTGTGTTTATCTGCGTTCATCTGTGGCTAATTCCTCCTGAGCCATGCGATCACAACAATTATCGCCACCGCGAGCGCCAATGCAGACCAGCGTACGACGCGGTCCTGCCGCGCCGCCCGCCGCCGGGCGTCGGCGTACGGGATGCGCGTGAACTCGATCATCGTATAGAGCGGCACGTACCAGCGCGGGAACATGGCGTAGAGCAGCACCGCCAGCCGCTTCTTGAGCCGGAACCACGGCGATGCGACGCGGTCGCGCATCTCCACGAAGTTCTCAACGCACAGGTCAGCCAAGGCGTCGGCGTGTTCCTTGCGTCGCCCCTCGTACTCGGCGAGGGCGGCCGCCCGGTCGCGGCCGTGCTTCGCCAGGCACTCGCCCAGGACCGTGCAGTCCTCGAATGCTGCGTTCATGCCTTGCCCGAGGAACGGCACTACTGCATGGCATGCATCGCCGACTAGCACCGCCCGGTCGGCGAGGTGCCACGGCCGGCAGCGGATTGTCACCAGCGAGCCGGTCGGACTGGCGAGGAACGCCCGGCCGAGGTCGGGGATCAAGGGCACCGCGTCGGGGAATTGGTCGCGGAAGTACGCCAGAACATCGGCTTCGGTCTGCAACGACGCGAAGCCGTTCGGCCCGTCGAACGGCCAGAACAGCGTGACGGTGAACGACCCGTCGGCGTTCGGCAGGGCGATGGTCATGAAGCTGCCGCGCGGCCAGATGTGCAGGGCGTGCTTCTCGATGCGGAATGTGCCGCCTGGCCCCGCGGGAATCGTCAACTCCTTGTAGCCGTGCGTCAGGTAATCCTGCGAGTAGTCGGTGCGGTCCTGCTTCTGCATCGCCGTGCGCACGGCCGAATACGCCCCGTCGGCCCCGACGACAAACTCGCTCGGCACGCGGCTGCCATCGGCGAAGTCGAGGTCGCCGGTCTTCGGGTCGTAGCCGGTGCAGCGGCGGTCGAAGTGCATCGACACGTTCGGCAGCCGGCCGGCGGCCTCGACGAGCGTGCGGTTCAGCCCGGCCCGCGAGACGGAGTGCAGCGCCTCGGTGTCGTCCTTGCCGTAACGCTGGAAGGCGAGCGAGCCATCGCGGGCATGAATCATCCGGCCGCGCATCAGGACGCCACACTTGATGACCTCCTCCGCCAAACCCACTTCGCGCAGGGCATGCAGTCCGCGTACCGATAGAGCGAGGTTGATCGACCGGCCGGCTTCCTGCCCGGCCGCGCGCGGATCGGGCCGCCGCTCGTAGAGGGCGACACGCCGGCCGGCCCGGCCGAGGGCGCAGGCGAGCAGCGTGCCGGCCAACCCGGCCCCGACGATCGTCACCGGCGTGTCGTCGCCCATGCGGGGTATTCTATCGTCCGCGAATCGTGCGGAACGTCAGGTTCACCCGCGGCCCGCGGGGCGACGACTCCTTCGGCACGCGGTGCTTCCAACTGTGCTGTGTCGAACCGGCCATGACGAGTAGGCTGCCCTGCGGTAGCTCCAGCGTGCGCACCTCCTTCGTGGCGTTGTGCCGCAACTGGAACCGTCGCACCGCCCCGAGGCTCACCGACGCGATGACCGGGTTGATGCCCAACTCCGGCTCGTCGTCGGCGTGCCACGCGACGCTGTCGCACTCGTCGCGGTACAGATTCAGCAGCACGCTGTTGAACGCCACACCCGTCGCGGCTTCGACCGCCCTCCGCAGCGCGACCAACTCCGCCGTCCACGGCCGCGGTTCGACGGTGACGCCCGAGTAACGGTAGCTCGCGCCGGCGTCGCCGTACCACGCCGTCAGCCGCGGCACCGCGACCGACTTGCCGAACAGGGCGATGCGCGTTTGCTCCCAGGCGATGGCGTCGTGCAGGGTGGCGAGCAGTGCGTCGGCGTCCGGCGGCGCGAGGAAGGCGCGGTCGAGCGTCGCGTCGGCGTCGGGCAGATCGAGGCGTTCGGCGGTCATCGGCGGTCCTCCCTGAGGCGTGGCTCTCGTTAGCGCCTTCGCAAATCTCTCGCCGTGGTGGTACACTTATGAAGATTCGCAGTCACTGGAGGGGCGAACCGATGTCGGATGTCGTAGCACGCCTAAAGCCACTTCTCGACCAGTTGACCGAGGAGGAGTGGGGCGAAGTCATCGATTACCTCGTCGGCTCGCCCAACCGCAACGGGCACGTCGACGAGGACGACCCCGAGTTCGACGCGATGCTCGACCGCCGGTTCGAGGAAATCGTAAGCGGCAACGCCGTCGGCCGGCCGGCGTTTGAGGTCTTGGACGAACTCCGCCGGAAATACCTGCAATGAAGCCACTCGACATGCACTCGGAGGCGATCGCCGAAGCCGACGAGGCATATGCCTACTACGCCGCCATCCGCAAAGAGCTTGGCGACGAGTTGGACCTGTTTCTCCGCGAGGCGTTCCAAGCCATCGTACGGTCTCCGGCCGCGTTCTCGCCTTACAAGAAGGGGTTGTTTCGTAAGTTCGTCGTCAAGAAATACCCCTACAACATCTTCGACAAGGAACTCGACGACCGCATCTGGATTGCCGCGGTCGCCCACCAGAAGCGCCGGCCGGACTACTGGGCGCACCGCATCCCGGAGACCCCATGAACTGGGCCGAACGGCACGCCGACCGGCCGCACGCTCGCCTCGACGGGGGCGACCTCGACTGCGGCACCGGCCTGCTCCTCGCCGTCCGCCGCTACCTCGCGCCGCTGCCGCGCGGCCAGTTGCTCGAAGTCGTCACGTCCGCCGCGAGTGCCGCCGACGATCTGCCCGCTTGGTGCCGACTCACCGGCAACGTCCTGGTTTCCGCCGTCCGCTCCGAGGGCCAACTCAGCTTCCTGATGTGCAAGGGTGCCCTGCCTGGTCGTAGCGGCCGTCGCTTGCCGAAGCCGCCCGCCGTTAACGGCCAAGTGATCCACGGTCCCGTGCCCGCACCCGCGCCCGCGCCGCCGCTACCGCCGCTCGCAGTACTTGCCCCCGGCAGTTGGCCCCGGCCGCGCTGGCTCGTCCGCGCACTGTACGAGTATCTCGACGGCATCATCGCCGAGGCCGAGTTCCACGCCATCGCCGACGACGCCGTGCGCCTCGCCGTCGCGGCTCAACTGCGAGCCGGGGCCGACGCCGTCACCGATGGTGAGCAGCGACGCGACCACACCCACGTGGGCATCGCCTGCCGGCTCGACAACTGCCAAGCCGTGCCGGTCACCGACCTCTTGCCCTACACCATCGACCCGGTCGCGTTCGAGGCGGATGTGACGGCCCTCGGCGTGGACGCGACCCGCGTCCGCCAACCGGTGACGCTGGCGGCCTTGAAGCGCGTCCGGCCGCTTGCTGCTCACGAGTACGACTTCCTGCGCAGGATCACCTCACGGCCGGCGGCGGTCCACCTGCCGGGGCCGTACCTTTTGACCCGGCTGTTGAGCCTGGAGTTCACGACCGGGCTGGAATCGCCGCCACGCGAGACGCTGGCCGATGAGGTCGTGAGCGTGTTGCGCGACGAGCTGGCGCACCTGCTGGCCGCCGGCGCGGCACTCGTGCAGTTCGACGAACCGGGTCTGGCGGACGTGGCCGCCCACCGGCCGCGCGTCGACCGCAGTTTCCCCGGCGCGGGCCAGGTCCCGTGGCGCGATACCGATGAAGAGTTGACCTTCGCTGGGGCGCTCGTCAACCGCGTCGTCACGGGGCTACCGCGGGAGCGCGTCGCGCTATGTCTCGGTCCGTCACTACGCGACGGGCGCGAGTCGGGTGGCGATTACGTCGGCTTGGTGCCGGTCCTCAAGACGCTGCAAGTCGGCACATTGGTGTTCGCCATGAATGACGCTCGGCCCGGCACGATGGCAGGGTTGCGGGCGCTGCCGGAGAGCTATCGCGTCGGCGTCGGTGTCGTGCGGGTCGGAGCAACCGCCACGGTGGCGTCGGCGTTCGCGCGAGCCGAGGAAGCGATCGCGCATTTCGGCCCGGAGCGGGTACAGTTGACGACCGACGCCGGCTTCGCGCCGTACGCCCACGGCACGATGACGCCGGCGGAAGCCGAGACGAAGCTGTCGGTCGTGGCCCAGGCGGCACGGCTCCTGCGCAAGCGCTACGCGGTGGGAGAGGGTGTTGTTGGGTGATCGGCTCATCGAACAGCCGATCGCCAGCCGAGTGTCGAGTTGAAAAATGACAAACCCCGGCGAGCGGGGCCGCATCCGCGCCCC
>CAZNSL010000359.1:0-6206 GCA_964574975.1 uncultured Alcaligenaceae bacterium
ATCGTGCTGATCATCGCCCTGGCGAGCAAGAACGCGATCCTGATCGTCGAGTTCGCGCGCGAGCAGCGCCGGCAGGGCCGGCCGATCCGCGAGGCGGCCGTCGAGGCGGCGCGGCTGCGCTTCCGGCCGATCCTGATGACGAGCTTCGCCTTCATCCTCGGCGTGCTGCCGCTGGTGTGGGCGACGGGAGCCGGGGCCGCCAGCCGGCAGGCGCTGGGCACGGCGGTGTTCGGCGGCATGGTGACGTCGACGGTGCTGGCGGTGTTCTTCGTGCCGGCGTTCTACGTCGCGGTGCAGCGGCTGATCGAGCTGTGGAACGGCCCGCCGAAGCCGCCGCCGGAGGGCGGCCCGGTCCTGACGCTGGGCGAACCCGCCTCGGCGAACGGCGAGGCGAGCGGGGTTGCCAAGCCGCTCGACGGCGAACCCGCGGCGACCGACCACTGACCCGCGCAGCGGCGCAGCGGCGCGGTACAATGGCGGCATGGCCCGCGCGCTGCAATTCCCGGAGTTAGTCGAGCGCCTCCCGTCGGGCCGCGTCCCGCGCGCCGCCATCCGGCAGTACGTCCGTCAGGTCATCGAGAAGTTCCACCCGGACAAGGTGATCCTGTTCGGCTCGCACGCCTACGGCAAGCCGGACGCCGACAGCGACGTGGACCTGCTCGTGGTCATGCCGGCGAAGAATGAACTGACGATGATGGGCCGAATCGTTCAGGCGACCTGGGCACCGTTCCCGATGGACCTCATCGTGCGGACGCCGGAGAATCTGACCAAACGCCTGGCCTGGAACGACTGGTTTCTCAAGGAGATCGTCGAACGAGGAGTCGTTCTGTATGACGCCGCTGGGGAGGGAGTGGGTTCGCAAGGCCGAGTTCGACCGAAGGACCGTGCTTAAGGAGAAGGCGAACCCACCGGTCGTTCACGCGTCCGTTTGTTTTCACTGCCAGCAACTGGCCGAGAAGTACTTGAAGGCACTGCTGTGTGAGCTGGGACTGCCGGTTCCCCGCACACACGATTGCCGCGTCCTCGTTGCCAGCCTCATCCCGTTGGAGCCGGAGCTAGCCCAACTGACGAGCCGCGCGAAAGTCCCGACCCGATTCGCCGTCGATCCGCGATACTCCGGCTTCCAGCTGGTGCCTTCCGACTCGCGCACGGCCTGGAACGCCGCCGAGCGCATCCGCGCCGAAGTCCGCCGTCGCCTCGGTTTACGCCCCCGGCCGTGACGCTCGGCTGCGGACGGAAGGTGCGGCCGGTGGGCGACGAGTCAATCGTGCCTGCACGACGGCGGCTGCGGACGCCACGGGTCGCGGGTGGTAGGATCGACAGCAGTGCCTTCGGGTGCCTGGGGAGCGACGCGATGGGACTGCCGAAGACGAAACCGCTGACGGAAGCGGAGTATCTGGAGTTCGAGCGCGCCGCGACGGAGCGGCACCTGTACGTCGACGGCGAAATCTTCGCCATGGCCAGCGAACGGCCGAACCACGGATACGCGAGTGCCAATCTCGCGGTCAGCATTGGGTCACAACTCCGCGGTAAGCGATGTGCGGCGTTCATCAAAGACATGAAGGTTCGCAGCGGCCCGCTCGCAGCCGCTTCCAAGAGCTACGCCGGCATGTACTCGTACCCGGACGTGGTCGTCCATTGCGGCGAAGCGAAGTTTCTCGACGCCAACGGCGACGTGCTGGTCAACCCCGTGGCCGTCTTCGAGGTTCTGTCGCCGTCCACGGAGGCGTTCGACCGCGGCGACAAGTTCAACCGCTACCAGTCCCACAACCCGACGCTGACCGACTACGTCCTGGTGTCGCAGGACGAACCGCTGATCGAACACTTCCACCGGATGGACGACGGCAGTTGGTCGTACCGCCGGGCCATCGGCCTGAAGGCGAAGTTGGCGGTGCCGAGCATCGGCGTGACGCTCGAGCTGGCGGAAGTGTACGAGCGGGTGCGGTTCGAGTGAGCGGCCAATGGGTGCGCTCGCCCGCCGGAACACCGCGGAGTCCATAGTCGGGCGGCGTCGGAATTTGCTTGCTAAGCCCCGACCGCACTCGGTATGATACTCTCATGAGTCTTTCATCATTCTCATGGGGGCGGTCATGATTGACGTGACGGCAATCCACCCGCGAATGGAAGTGGTTGGTCAGTACGGGAATCACGTCGGGACTGTAGACGCGGTCGAGGGCGATGAGATTCGGCTGGCGCGGACGCACCCGCGAGCCGGCGGGCAGCACCACTGGATCCCGCTCGAATGGGTCGTGGAAGTCGATGGCGTCGTGCGCCTCGACCGCGAGGCCGACCAGGTCCGCCACGAGTGGCACCGGCTCCCGGCAGCGGTAGTCCACGGTTAGCAGGCCAGCCAGCCCGGAGCGTCAGCGACGGCTGGAAGTAATCCGTCGCTGCCGCTTCTCGCTGGTGGCAACGAACACCTCTCGCAGTTTCGCTTCAGCCGATCGACCGCGCCTGGCCCCGCGGCCACGTTTTCCCGCACCGCTGCCGCCTGTCCGCGCGGCCGGGCGCGAGATAGGACAATCGATGTAGTACAGATACCGTGACTCCGGTCGCCCGTGAGGCGTTCCATGCATACGCGACGTGAATTCATCGCCCGGGCGGCCCAGATGTCGGCGGCGGCCGGGCTATTGGGTGGGGCCGGCGAGGCGATCCAGCGGGCGCTGGCCATCGAGCCGGAGCCGGGCAGCACCGTCCTCGACGCCGAGCACGTCGTCATCCTGATGCAGGAGAACCGCTCCTTCGACCACACCTACGGCACCCTCCGCGGCGTCCGCGGCTACGACGACCCGCGGGCGATCGCGCTACCCGACGGCAATCCGGTGTGGGTTCAGGCCGACGAAAAAGGCGACCGCTACGCCCCGTTCCGCCTCGACATCAAAGGCACGAACGCGACCTGGATGGGCAGCCTGCCGCACGGCTGGGCCGACCAGACCGACGCCCGCAACCAGGGCCGCTACGACCGCTGGCTGCGAGTGAAGAAGTCCGGCCACCGCGAGTACAAGGCGATGCCGCTGACGCTCGGCTACTACAACCGCGACGACATCCCGTTCTACTATGCCCTGGCCGACGCCTTCACCGTGTGCGATCAGCACTTCTGTTCGTCGCTGACCGGCACGACGCCGAACCGTTGCTACCTCTGGTCCGGCACCATCCGCGCGAAGCCGTCGCCCGACGCGCCGGCCAACGTTCGCAACGAGGAGTGCGACCTCGACACGATGCAGAGTTGGCCGACGTTCCCCGAACGGCTGCAAGACCTCGGGATCTCGTGGAAGATCTACCAGAACGAGCTGACCGTCGAATCCGGCCTGAGCGAAGCGGAAGACGCCTGGCTGGCGAACTTCGGCGACAACCCCATCGAGTACTTCTCTCAGTTCAACGTCCGCCTGGCCGCCAACCACCGTAACTTCGTCGCCCGGCGCGCGAAGGAACTCCCCAACGAGATCGAGGACGTGCGGGCCAAGAAGGCGGCCCACCCGGCGAAGTCGGCCGAGTACGACAAGGAACTCACCCGGCTCACGGCGGCTCTCAAGAACTACGAGAAGGAACGTGCGGCGTGGACGCAGGAGCGCTACGACAAGCTTTCGCCGCGCGAGAAGGCCCTGCACGAACGCGCCTTCGTCACCAACACCGGCGACCCGGCCT
The DNA here is from genome assembly GCA_964574975.1 of uncultured Alcaligenaceae bacterium. Classification (GTDB taxonomy): domain Bacteria; phylum Planctomycetota; class Planctomycetia; order Gemmatales; family Gemmataceae; genus JAXMAS01. Next base: position 3,646 of record CAZNSL010000359.1, read on the forward strand.
ACCGTCAGCTCGCCGAGATTACCTACCGCGACGGCGGCACGGAGCGGAAGGTGCGAGTGCCCAAGGGCGACGTGTTCTACCAGTTCCGCAAGGACGTGACCGAGGGTAAACTGCCGAAGGTCTCGTGGATCGTCGCTCCGCAGGAGTTCTCCGATCACCCGTCGTCGGCGTGGTACGGGGCGTGGTACCTGGCCGAGGTCATGAACATCCTCACGCACAACCCGGCCGTGTGGAAGAAGACGGTCTTCCTGCTGACCTACGACGAGAACGACGGCTACTTCGACCACGTGCCGCCGTTCGTCGCCCCGCACCCGCGCCGCCCGGAGACGGGCAAGGTGACGAAGGGCATCGACGCGGCCGTCGAGTACGTCGAGTTGGAGCAGGACCGCAAACACCATCCGCGCGGCGCGGCCCGCGAAGGCCCGATCGGGTTGGGGTATCGCGTGCCGCTGGTGATCGCGTCGCCGTGGAGCCGCGGAGGCGTCGTCTGTTCGCAGGTCTTCGACCACACCTCGGTCTTGCAGTTCCTGGAGAAGTTGCTGTCGCACAAGACGGGCAAGAAGGTTCAGGAGCCGAATATCAGCGCGTGGCGTCGCGCCGTGTGCGGCGACCTGTTGTCGTCGTTCCAGACCGCCCCTGGCGATAAGGGCAGCGACCTGACCTTCCCGTCGCGCGATGCGGTCGTCGAGTCGATCCACCGGGCGAAGTTCAAGAAACCGCCGGCGGGCTTCCACAAGTTGACGGACTCCGACCTCGGCCAGATTCGCAAAGACCCGCTCGCGGCACCGCAGCGGACGCGGCAGGAGCCGGGCAAGCGGCGGTCGTCGCCCTTGCCCTACGAGTTGGCCGTCGACGGTGGGTTGAATTCGGAGCGGACGCACTTCACGCTGCACTTCGCAGCCGGCAAGGACGCCTTCGGCGCGCGCTCGGCCGGTGCGCCGTTCACCGTGTACGCCTTCACGAAGGCGGGCCTGGCGGTGCGGAACTACGCCGTCGAGGCGGGCGAGCGCATCGACGATTCGTGGGCGCTGGCCGACTTCGCGGACGGCCGCTACCACCTGCGGGCGTACGGTCCGAACGGCTTTTACCGCGAGTTCCAGGGCGGCGGCGACGACCCGCCGGTGGACGTGGCGTTCGACTACGCGCGGGCCAACGGCAGCCGCACGCCGACCGGCGGCCTCCTGATCGCGGCGACCAACCGCGACAGCCAGCACGGCCACACGGTCCAGGTGCACGACAACGCCTACGGTGCCGCCCACCAGTCGCGCGGCGCGTCGCCGAACGGGCACGCCACGCTGACCGTCGACACGACGCCGAGCTTCGGCTGGTACGACCTCACGGTACGCGTGGCCGACCATCCGCGGTTCGTGAAGCGCTACGCCGGCCGAGTCGAGACGGGCCAGTGGAGCTACAGCGACCCGCAGATTGGCCACACGTCGGCGAAAGGATGAACGGAACCGTTGGGCGGTGGCGCGGCCGGCACGCCCGCGCCACCGCACAACGGACATCACCTGACTTCCGAGACAGTCACTTCCTCCCGCCGCTGCACGAGCGGCTCGGATCGAGGCTGCGCGGCGCGTTGACGTTGCTCGGCCGGCAGCCTACGATGGTTCTTTTCCCACGGGCCTGGGGTGCGTGCCGATGCACGACGCCTTGCGCAAGGCCGAGGCACTCATCGAGGCCCTCGGCTACATTCGCCGCTTCCGCGACTGCCGCACCGTCATCAAACTCGGCGGCAGCGCCATGGAAGACCCTGCCGCGCTTCAGGCCACGCTGCTCGACATCGTCTTCATGGAGACCGTCGGCCTGCACCCCGTGGTCGTCCACGGCGGCGGCAAGCCGATCGACCGCGCCATGACCGCAGCCGGCCTCACGCCCGTCAAGCGTCAGGGCCGCCGCGTCACCGACGATGCCGCGCTCGCCGTCGTCGTCCGCACCCTGCGCGACGAGATCAATGCCTCGATCGTCCGGCAGATCCGCAAGCTCGGCGGCCGGGCCGTCGGCCTGCACACCGACACGCTCCAGTGCCTGACCGGCGAGAAGCTGCTACTCGAAGGCGACGATGGCCTGCCGCTGGACCTCGGCCATGTCGGCCGGGTGACGGCCGTCGACGCCGGCCTGATCGCCGACTTTACGAGCGCTGGCGTGGTGCCAGTGATCCCATCGCTGGCCGCCGATGCCGCGGGGGCGTGGCTGAACGTGAACGCCGATACGGCCGCCGCCGCCGTGGCCGCGGCGCTCAAAGCCGAGAAGCTCGTCTTCCTGACCGACACGGCCGGCATCCTGCGCGACCCGGCCGACGCCGAGTCTACGGTGTCGCACGTCGACCTGGAGGGCTGCCGAGCCCTCACCGACGAGGGCGTCATCGCCGGCGGCATGATCCCGAAGATCGAGGCGTGCCTGGACAGTCTGCGGGCGGGGGTTGCCAAAGTGCATATCATCGACGGCCGGCTGCCGCACGCGCTGTTGCTGGAAATCTACACCGACCGCGGCGTCGGGACGGAGATCGTGTTATGACCTGTGACGCCGCGAGCCGAGTCTGCGAGGCGAGCGCTTCTCGC
>CAZNSL010000360.1:0-6199 GCA_964574975.1 uncultured Alcaligenaceae bacterium
ACTCCTGACTCCTGACTCCTGACTCCTGACTCCTGACTCCTGACTCCTGACTCCTGACTCCTAGATTTGCACTATGAGCGCCTTCGACCTCTCCGCCCACGGCATCGCCGTGGCCGACATCCGCCGCAACCTGCCGGTCGCCCGGCTGTACGAGGAGGCGATCCGGTACGAGCCGGACAGCCGCGTCGCCGAGTGCGGGGCACTGGTGGCGTATTCCGGCTCGAAGACCGGCCGGTCGCCGAAGGACAAGCGGATCGTCAAGCAACCGCCGTCGGAGGCCGACGTGTGGTGGGGCACCGTCAACGTGCCGCTCGCTCCGGAGAGCTTTACGATCAACCGTGAGCGGGCCGTCGATTACCTCAACACCCTCAAGCACGTCTACTGCTTCGACGGCTTCGCCGGCTGGGACGAGCGATACCGGATCAAGGTACGCATCGTCTGCTCCCGGCCGTACCACGCCCTGTTCATGCACACCATGCTCATCCGCCCGACCAGCGAGGAGTTGGAGTCGTTCGGCACGCCGGACTTCACGGTGCTGAACGCCGGCCGGTTCCCGGCCAACAAGCACACCGCCGGCATGACCTCGAAGACGAGCGTGGACATCAACTTCGAGACGGCCGAGACGGTGATCCTCGGCACCGAGTACGCCGGCGAGATGAAGAAGGGCGTCTTCACCGTCATGAACTACCTGATGCCCAAGCGCGGCGTGCTGTCGATGCACAGTAGCGCCACCGCCGACCCGACGACGGGGCGCTCGTCGGTGCTGTTCGGCCTGTCGGGCACGGGCAAGACGACGCTGTCGGCCGACCCGAAGCGGAAATTGGTCGGCGACGACGAACACTGCTGGAGCGACGAGGGCATCTTCAACATCGAGGGCGGCTGCTACGCCAAGGCGATCGGCCTGTCGCGCGAGAACGAACCGGACATCTACCGGGCGCTGCGCTTCGGCGCGGTGCTGGAGAACGTGATCCTGCACGACGAGAACCGCAAGGTCGACTTCCGCGACGCTCGCATCACCGAGAACACGCGCGGGGCGTACCCGATCGAGTTCATCCGGAACGCGCGCATCCCGTGCGTGGCTGGCCACCCGTCGGACGCGATCTTCCTCACCTGCGACGCCTTCGGCGTGCTGCCTCCGGTGGGCAAGCTCAGCCCGGCCCACGCGATGTACCACTTCATCAGTGGCTACACGGCGAAGGTGGCCGGCACCGAGGTCGGCGTCACGGAACCGCAGGCGACGTTCTCGCCGTGTTTCGGCGGGCCGTTCCTCGTCTGGCATCCCGGCAAGTATGCCGAGATGCTGGCCGCGAAGATGCAACAGCACAAGACGAACGTCTGGCTCGTGAACACCGGCTGGACCGGCGGCTCCTACGGCACCGGCTCGCGGATGAAACTGGCGCTGACGCGGGCCATCGTCGATGCGATCCACACGGGCCGGCTGGCGGACGCGCCGACGCAGCGCGATCCGGTGTTCGGCATCGACGTGGTGACGGCGTGCCCCGACGTGCCGCCGGAGGTGCTGGTGCCGAAGAACGCGTGGCCGGACAAGGCGGCCTACGACGCGACGGCGAAGAAGCTGGCGAAGCTGTTCGCCGACAATTTCGCCAAGTACGCCGCCGGCGTCAGCGACGAAGTGCGGGCGGCGGGGCCGAAAGCGTAGCTGGGCCGCACAAAACCCCGGCGAGCCGGGAGGGGGGGCGACCCGGGAGGAAACGGACGTGAAGAACAACCGGGGGGGCAAGGGCCCGCGCGGCCCGGGTCGTTAGGGGCTCCCCCCACCCCCCGGGCCGCCCCCCCGCCGGCCTCGCCGGTGCCCGCACTCCCGGTTTCCAGCGCGTGCCAAAGGCGTGCAGCGTCAGCGGCAAGAGCGCCAGCACCGACGCCCCGAAGCCGACGGCCGCCAGGGCGAACTCGCGCTTCGTCCACTTCGCCCAGACCGACTTGCCGGCCTCGCCACTGACGCTGCGCACCAACTCCGAACTCAGGTGCTTCTCGTTGCCGTCGTGGTAGAAGCCCTTCAGCCGCGTCGCGAGCTGCCGCAGCGTCGAGGCGTCCTGGCGCGACTGGTGGCCGTCCACGTACTTGCCGGCTCGCGTGTCGCCGACGCCGACGACCAACACGTTCGACACCGACGCCGGCATCTTCGGCATTCCCGTCGCCGGGATGGTATCGCCGTCGGAGACGACCACCAGCGTGACCGTGTTCGGCGGCAAGGGCTGCGCGATCTGAGCGGCCTGATCCAGCCCCGCGAACAGGTTGGTCGGCCCCGCCTTGAAGGCGAACTCCATCGGCAGGTCGCTGAGGATGTTGCGCACCACCTCCATGTCGGTCGTGTTGACGACGACCGGCTTCGCCTCCGTGTACACGGCGATGACGCTCATCTTGTACTTCTCGATCGGCACGCGTTCGAAGAACGAGGTCATCACGTCGGCCGCCCGTTTCGCCCGGCTCTGCTTGAACGACGGCCCGGCGTCCTGGAGGCGCATGCTCGGCGACACGTCGAGGACGAGCATCAAGTAGCGCAGGTCCTTCGTGGCGACGACGCCGGCCTTGAACACCTTCGGCGGCACGTTCAGGAGCGTCCCCAGCCCCCAAACGAGTAGCGTGACCGCGACGGTGCGCAAGAGCGGCGCGGCGTACGCCCAACGTGCGGGCCGGTGGTCCGGGCCGAACGCCAGGGCGGCCAGCCGGCGAACGCGGCGGGCGTGCAGGTACTCGGCGGCCAGCGCGAGGATGGCGGTCGTAGCCGTCGCCAGGAGGATCAGCACGGTCGCCCGGTCGCTCACCACGGCGTATACCTCAGTCCGAACGCGGTCAACAGACCCAGGCCGGAAGCGCACAAGCCCGCCAGGCAGTACGGCCGGAAGTCGTCCGCCGCCTCCGGGATGGTCTTCTCGAGCGACGCCTGCTTCATCTGGTCGATGCGTTTGAACACGCCCGACAGCCGCTCCGGGTCGCCGGAGTCGAACGACTTGCCGCCCGTCGCGTCGCAGATCAGCGAGACCTCATCGGGCGGCTGCTCCTCGCCGACCATGACCGCGAACAGGGTGATGCCGGCCGTCTTCAGTTCTGCCGCGACGGCCTCGGCGTTGCCGCCGGTCAGGTCGGCGCTGAAGCCATCGGTCACCAGCAGGATCATCTTGTCGCCCTGCTCGCGTTCCTCCAGCACCTTCTTGCACGCCCGCAGCGCCTTGCCGATTTCGGTGCCGCCGAACCAATACGGTATTTGCCCCGGCCGCATGAACGGCGTCGAACACTTGATGGCCGAGACATCCGTCGTCAACGGGCACCAATGCAGCTTCTCGTTGCCGAAGAAGGTCAGCCCGAAGGCGTCGCCCTTGCGGTAATCGACGAACTCGCTGACGCACTTCATGGCCGCGTCGTAGCGGTCGCCGTCGCCGAACTTGGCGGTCATCGACCCGGACACGTCGAGGCAGATTTCGATGTTGGTCAGTCCGCGCTTGGTCTTCGGAGCCTCGAACTTCTGCGGCCCGGCCAACAGCAGCACCGCGACCGCGAGGACCAGCGCCGGCAGCGACTCGGCGATGTCGATGAGCGCCCGCGACACGGGTGCCCCGCCCTGCCCGTGGTCGAACGGCAAGGCGACCCGGCCGCTCTCGCGGTGCCAGACCCACACCACGACGGCAAGCGGCACGGCGAGGAAGCCCAGCACCCACGGGTGCGTGAACTGAAAGTTCGGCCCGGCGACGCGAATGACCAGCCAGCCGATGGCGCACAGAACGGCGGTGAACGCGAGGTTGACGAGAACGCCGACGACCGGCACGCCGCCGGACAGGTCCATCGGCACGACGCGCCGCCCCGGCGGCTTCGCCCGCCACACCTGGAAGATGCAGGCGAACGGGATCAGCAGGAGCAGCAGGACGTACGGGTGTTCGAAGTTCACGGTGTCGTCACCAATGGGGCGTTCGGGGCTTCGAGCGCGTCGGCCGGCAGGTCGTGGTACGGCCGCAGGAGCGCGGCTACATCCACGTCGCCGTTCGGGCCGGGTTTGTGCAGCCACGCTTCGAGTTGGGTCAAGAGCGGCCCAGCGTCGGCGTGGGCCTTGAGCGCGGCCATCGCCTCGGCGGGTTTCGACTGCGCGTAACCGAGCCGATTACGCCAGTACGCCATCAGGGACCGCTCCAGGTCAGCGCGTTCGGTCGGCGACAGTTCGCCCTTCGCGCCGCGCTCGACGAGCGGCCGCAGACGGTCGGCAAGCGTCGGCTTGCGGGCCGCGGCGGCGCGGGCGGCCGCCCGCTTACCGCGGCCGGCGAAGATGATGGCGATCAATCCCAAAAGCCACAGGCCGCCGGCGATGATGACGGCCTTGCGGTAGCCGCCGAGGTTGGGACCGCCGCCGGTCTTCGGGTCGTGCGGCAGGACGTGGCCCGGCCCCAGTGCCGACGCGACCGTCACGGGGATGGCCGGCAGGTCGGCGGTGGAGGACCCGTCCTTGCGCTGGAGCAGGTCCTTGAGGTCGTACTTGCCGGGTTCGAGGCCGTAGTATTCGAGTTCGTAGCGGAACGCGGTGCCGTGCTTGTGGGCGGCAACGATGCGCAGGACGACCTTGGCTTTGCGATCGGTAATCGGTTTCACTTCGAGTTCGCTGCCCGGCAGAACGAATTGCTCGAACTTCCCGGCCACGCCGACGCCGGTGACGGGTGGCTCGGTGGCGCGGGCGGCTGTCGCAATGGCGAGGGCTAGCACGGGTGCCATGCTTGCCGCTTTGGGCAAGCATGTCTTCGCGGCAATCCATGCTTGCCCAAAGCGGCAAGCATGGCACCCGGCGTCGCCGAGCGTCTGGCGTGTGGTCATCGGACCCCCCGGCCGAGCAGGCCGCGCGACTTGAAAAACGACCGCAGCGTGTGCGCGAACGGCACGTCGGTTACGATGACCTTGTGGTCGATACCGGCCGTCTTCAGCGGCCCGGCGATTTCGTCTGGGCGCAGCCAGCGCTGCCGACCGTGCGTCACGAATGGCCGACCCGTCTCGGCTTCGCGGGCGCGGAAGAACCCCGCCCCGCGCAACCCCGCCTCGGCCGGATCCTGCAACTGCAACACCACTACGTCGTGTCGCGTCGCCAGCAGCTTGAGTGCCGGCAACGCGGTCGGGTCGTGTAGATCGCTCAGCACCACGACGAGCGCGCGGTTGCCGAGCATCGGCGACAGTTGCGCGATCCGCCGCCCCGTCGCCGTCACCTCGTCGTAGCGGAACGTGCGCAGCTTGTGCAACCACTGCATGATCTGGTCGCGCGACAGGCTCGGCTCGACGCGGAACTCGCGCTCGCCGAGGCCGAGGACGCCGACCGGACTGATGCGGTCCAGACACGCGAACGCCAGCCCGCCGGCGATGTGCAGCGCGGTCGCGTACTTGCTGCGCTTCACGGAACTGACGGCCATCGACGCCGACGTGTCGATGAGCAGGTAGCACGGCATCCGCTTGGGCGCTTCGTACTCCTTGACGTGGACCTTGCGGGTGCGGGCGGTGACGCGCCAGTCGATGGAGCGCACCGGGTCGCCGTAGACGTACGGCCGCGACTGGACGTACTCCAGGCCGGAGCCGAGGAACGGCGAGCGGTCGGTGCCGTAGCTGAAAGCGTCGGCGAGCTTCTTCACGGCGATGAAGAACTGCCGCGAGTTCAGCGTGTCGGCGGCGTCGAGTTGGCCTTGCATCGGCGATCTCAGATTTGAGATTTGAGATTTCAGACTACGCCGCCACCGCCCCGACCTCATCGAGCAACTCGCGCAACACGCCCTGGCCCGTCTGGCCATCCGCGAGCGCCTCGTAGTTCAAGCGCATGCGGTGCAGCAGCACGTCCTCGGCCAGCGCGAACAGGTCTTCCGGCACGACGTAGTTACGGCCATTGACCAGCGCCCGGGCCCGCGATGCCTTGATCAGCGCGATGCCGGCGCGCGGGCTAGCCCCCAGGTCGAGGCTGGGGTGCGTCCGCGTGCGTTTGACGATCTCGACGACGTGTTCCACGAACGTGTCCGAGACGTGGACCGTCTGCACCGCCTCCATCGCCTGCACCAGTTGCTCCACGGAGCCGACCGGCTTGTCGTCGAGTACGTCGAACTCGGTGCGGGCAATCGCGCCCTTGTCCTCGCGGCGGACGCCGAGGACCATGTTGCGCTTGAGGATTTCGCGCTCCTCGGCGGCCGTCGGGTAGTCGAGTCGATGGCAGAGCATGAAGCGGTCG
>CAZNSL010000361.1:0-457 GCA_964574975.1 uncultured Alcaligenaceae bacterium
AGCACATTTGCGGACCGGCCCCTCCTGTCGGTCGCCGGCGAGACGTGACGCCCCTCGCGACGAGGGGCCGCGCGTTGAATGGCCAGCCACACCCCACGGCAGCAACCGCCACGGCCGACCCGGCCGGGCGTCGTCCCGCGCCTGGAGGTGTTCGCCGCCGGCCAGCACAAGGGGCAGTCGTTCACGCCCCAGGACCTCGACCGGATCGTCGCCAACTTCAACCGGTTCTCCGGCGAGAACGGCCGGCGGATCGGCGTGAAGATCAACCCGCCGGTGGTGATCGGCCACGACGACGAGCAGCAGGTGCTCAGCGACTCCGGGCTGCTCGCGGCCGGGGTCGTGTCCCGCCTCTGGCGGGAAGGGCCCAAGCTCATCGCCACGCTGTCCGACGTCCCGCCGAAGGTCGCGATCGCGCTGCGGACCGGCGCCCGGCGGACCTGCACGGTCGAGATCGACC
>CAZNSL010000361.1:467-3277 GCA_964574975.1 uncultured Alcaligenaceae bacterium
GGGGCGGGCCTACGGGCTGACGCTCCGGCGGCTCGCGCTGCTCGGCGGGGATCTGCCGCAGGTCAAGAGCCTCGACGACCTGCCGCGGCTGTATGCCGACATGCCGGCCACCCTCCTGCGAGTCACAACGACGCGAATCACCCGCGGCCCTTCGCGGCTGCTCTGCTTCTCTGAGGTGTTGCCAATGGACCGCTCCCAGATGGACGCCGCGCTCAAGGCCAAGATGCCGTGGCTGACCGACGAGACGCTCGGGACGCTCTCCGACGAACAGGTCGGCAAGCTGCTCGCCGACTGCATGGCGGCCGACGCGCCGCCGGCCCCGGACGCCAAGGCGCCTCCGGAAGGGCAGATGGCCGATGCGACCCATGCGACGGGGGCCGGGTTGCCGGCGGCGGCTTCGGCCCCGCCGGCCCCTTCCGCCCTTCCGGGCGTACCGTCGAACCCGTCGAAGGTCACGCTCCAGTACGCCGACCGCGAGGCCCAGGTGCTGCTCGCGTCGATCCGGGCGAAGGCCGCCGAGGCCGATCGCCTGGCGGGCCAGCGGCTCGAGCGGGAGCGGGACAAGAAAATCCAGGTGTTCTGGGACGAGTTCGTCCGGGCCGGCGTCAAGGAACCGCACGAGGAGCAGGTGACGAAGCTCGCCATGCGGAAGCTCGACGACGGCAAGGCGCTCAAGTTCTCCGACGCCACCGAGTACATGTCCGAGCTGGAATACTTCCGGCACAAGACGCTCGGCGGCCGCAAGGTGCTCAACTTCAGCGAGCAGATCCCGGCCGGCAAGGCGGCGCCCGGCGGGTACTCCGGCCAGATCGCGAAGTACCTCAGCCGGTCGACCACGGGCCAGGCGATCCTGAAGAAGGCCGCGGCGAGCAACTGACCACACCCCGGCCGGCGTCCGGCCGTTGACCCGACCACGCGACGAGGGACGACCCGATGGCGACCAACGCACTGAACACCTACGCCGGGGAAGGGCTCCAGCCGTACCTGTGCCCCGAGGAGGCGAAGACCGGCCCCGTGATCCTCAAGGGCGGGACGAGCTACGTCGCCGGCCGCGTGCTCGGCCTGGTCCCGGGCACCGGCACCGCCGTCAACGAGGTCCAGACGGTGACGATCACCGGGACCCCGACCGGCGGCACCTTTAAGCTCGTGTTCGGCGACCAGATCACGAGCGCGATCGCCTACAACGCGTCCGCCGCGACCGTCCAGGCCGCCCTCGAGGCGCTCTCGAACATCGGCTCGGGCAACGTGGCCGGCGGCGGCGGCGCCCTCCCGGGCACGGCCGTCACGGTCACGTTCCAGGGTGCCCTGGCCGGCGTCAACGTGCCGATGCTCCTGACGGCCGACGTCGCCCTGACCGGCGGCACCAGCCCGGCGATCGCGGTGACTGAGACGACGGCCGGCAAGCCGGCGGCCGGCTACTGGCACAACTACGACGACTCGGCGTCCGACGGCACCCAGGTGGCCCGCCGGATCCTCCGGGACGCGATCGAGACCAACCCGGACGGCTCGATCAAGAGCGAGAACGGGTCGACCACGACCGGCCGGAAGGACGCGACGAGCTACACCGCCGGCACGTTCCTGACCTCGGAACTCGTCGGCATCGACGCGAACGGCGTGACCGACCTCGGCCGGATCATCGCCGGCATCCCGTCGGACCTGACCCACGCGACGACCGTCATCCGGATCGGCTGACCTACGAACCACTGACCGGGCCGCGGCCCGCCACGCGAACCACACGGGAACCGACCGATGGCGACCTACACCTACCCGACCTCCAAGGAAATCTTCGAGATCGAGCAGAAGCAACTGCCGATCCTCGAGGAGGGCCGGATCGGGCTCGAGCTGTTCCCGACCGAGACCACCGACTCGGACGAGGTCTACTGGGAGCAGATGGACGACTTCCTCGGGCTCCAGAACGTCCGCGGCCTCGACGGCTCGCCGGGCCGGGTCAAGAAGACCGGCGCCAAGCAGTACAGCATGGCCCCGGGCGTCTACGGCGACTTCGAGCTGATCAGCGAGCGGGAACTCACCCGCCGCCGGCAGCTCGGCACGTTCGGCACCCCGGTCGACATCTCCGACCTGGTCGGCGTCGCCGAGGAGAAGCTGCTCCAGCGGGAACTCGACCGGCGGGAGTGGATCATCTGGACGCTCTTGACAACCGGCACGTTCGCCGTGTCGAACCACATCGGCATCCTGCACACCGACACGTTCCCGATCCTGACGTCGACCCCGGGCACCGCCTGGTCGACCACGGCCACGTCGACGCCGGTCGCCGACCTGCGGACGATCCGGCTGAACCAGCGGGGCTACTCGGCCGGGTTCGGCCGGGCGGCCAAGCTGTACATGAACCAGAAGAAGGTCAACCAGATCCTCAGCAACAGCAACACCGCCGACCTCGGCAAGTACACGATGGGCGGCGGCGACAAGCTGGTCACGCTCGACGACGTCAACAAGATCCTGCTCGCCCAGGACCTGCCGACGATCGTGGAGTACGACCGCGGGTACTACACCGACGCCGGCGTGTGGACGCCGTTCATCAGCGACACCAAGGCGGTCCTCGTCGCCCCGCGGCTCAGCGGCGCGCCGGTCGGGAAGTACTACCTGACGCGGAACGCGAACAACCCGGACCTCGCGCCGGGCAGCTACATGAAGGTGATCGACCACGGCGAGACGATGGTGCCGCGAAAGATCGCGGTGCACCGCGGCCACAACGGCGGCCCGGGCATCCACTTCCCCGGGGCGATCGTCGCGATCACCTGCTCACGCCGGCCCGGGCCGGCCGATCGCTCCCCGCGGCCGGCCCGCAGGAG
>CAZNSL010000361.1:3287-6196 GCA_964574975.1 uncultured Alcaligenaceae bacterium
ACTTCAGGGTGCAGCTGTGGGTCAAGCCCACCCCTGCCGCGTCCTTTCCGCGGGTGAGCTATGATCGTCCGGATTCTGCACGGCAGGGTCGACGGGTTCCGCCGCGGCGAGGTCGTCGACGAGTCGGCCTTCGCCGGCCGCGACCTGCCGTACCTGCTGAAGATCGGCGCCGTCCGCGAGGCGGCGGCCGGCGAGGCGGCGGCAAACCCGATCCACGACGCGCGGACGGACCTCCAGCCGCCGCGCGACGCGCTGGCGCCGCCCGCCCCGCCCGAGCCGCCGGCCGACGCGAAGCCGCACCACGCCCCGCACCCCGCCCGGAAGAAGTAACCCGTGGCCTACGTGACCGACACCGACGTCCAGACGACACTCGCCGCGATGCTCAAGCGGGCGGACCTCAATTCGATTGAGGGCTACTGGACGGCGTTGATCACGCAGTGCAACGCGGCCGGTTACAACGAGGTCCGCGGCGCCCTGCTGAACCGCGGGTTCACGCTCGCCCAGATCGACGCCTGGGACCGCCGCGAGGAGTTCAACCGCGACCTCGCCCTCTGGTGGGTCGGCGTCAAGGGCGAGGCCTACTTCTCGGACGCCGAGAAGCAGATGCTCGCCAAGCTGGATCGCCGCGAGGAACTGGAGACGGTCGCGGTGGTCGCCAGCGGGGCACTCCAGTCGCCGGACTCGACCTCCGGCGGGTACGGCTACGGCACGCTCGACACGACCGACGACACGTTCACCCGAGACACGGTGTGGTGATATGGCGAACCTGGCATTCCCGCAGCGCGGCCCCGACTGGTCGCCCGGCCTGAAGTCGATCGACGCCGAGAAGAGCGACGGGACCGACCTGACCGAGTCGTACCGCGGCTTCCACGTCGGCGTCGCCGGCAACGTGAAGTTCACGCCGACCGACGGCTCGACGCCGGTCACGATCGCGGTCAATGCGGGGGCCTACTACCCGTACGGAATCTCGCGGCTGTGGAGCACGGGCACGACGGCGACGGGAATCCACGGAGTACGCTGATGCCGGCGTTCGGCCTCGGATTCGGGTTGCCGTTCGCCCAGCCGGGCGGCGGGGTCGCCGCGTTCACGCCGGCCGCCGTCGGTACGCTCGGCCGGGCCTGGGACGTGTCCGGCCTGTCGGCCCTGTCGAACAACGACCCGGTCGGAAGCTGGCCGGGCGCGTGGGGCACGTCGGTCGCCGCGACCGGCTCCGGCGCGACCCGTCCGACTTACAAGACGGCCCAGACTCCGGCCGGCCGGGCCGCGGTCCTGTTCGACAACGTCGCTGCAACCATTCTCAACTTCACGTCGACAGTCGCCCTCTCCGAGTGGCACCTGTTCATGACGATGAAGTTCACGTCGGTCGGGGCGTTCAACCAGGCGTACCTGGGCGGCGCGGGCGGGGCGACGTTTGGCACGATCCTGTCCGATGCTTCCACGTCCGAGGTGCTGTTCAACGACGCGGTCGGGTCGGCGAATCTGACCTACGGCGGGTCGCCGAAGGACACGACGACGTGGCACATCAACGAGTGGAAGCTCACGTCGGGCGGGGTGCTGTCGCATCGCCGCGACGGGACGGCGACCGGCACCACGCCGACGCTCGCCGGTCCGTACACGTTCGGCACTCTGGGCAACTGGACCGCCGGGACCGGGCCGCTCCGGGCGTACGTATCCAGTGTGGCCTTCTACTATACGGCCCTGTCCGATGCCGACGCATTGCTGACGCGCAACTTCCTCAAGGCCCTGGACGGGACCCCGTGATCGACCTTTCCGACTACTGCTCGCCGGGCACCGGGGCCGACTGCACGGCCGCGATCCGGGCCGCGATCGCCGCAGCCGGCACCGACGGCGCGGTCCAGGTCACGGCCGGCGGCACGTACCGGGTCGACTCGCGGATCGACGCGACCGGGCTGCGGGCGTTCATCTCCCGCGACGACGCGGTGTTCGACGGCCGGGCCTGCGAGGACGTCCTCCCGCTGTTCGTGTTCGGGGCCCGCGCCGCGAGCTACCTGCCCCACCGCAACGACGCGGCCCTCGCCGACATCGACGCCGCCTTCGCCGGCGACGCGGCGGCCGGCGTGGACCGCCTGACGGTCGCCCCGGGACTGAGCGTCGTGCCCGGCCAGATTCTCCTGCTCACGACCAAGCGGTACTACCTCGACACCGGCAACGCCGACGGGCTGTGGAACCCGGTCACCACGTTCTATTACCGCGGCGAGATGGCCGAGGTGCTGCGGCAGGACGGCGTCAAGGTGATCCTCCGCGGCCGGCTCCGGGAGAGCTACGAGGCGTCCAAGACGCACGTGTTTCCGCTGCCGGTCCACAAGGGCGTCTACTCGGACGTCAACGTGCTCCGTGACTCGGAAGAGGTCATGGGGATGGCGGTGCAGTTCTGTCAGGACGCGAGCCTCGTCCGGCCGATCTGCAACGGCGCGCGCGAGCGGGCGATCGAGATGGTCTACGGCTGGCGGTCGCGGATCGTCAGCCCGTACGTCCGCGACGCGTTCCAGACCACCAACGGCAACAACTACGGCGTCGCGCTCTCGACCTGCCACGAGTGCGACGTGTTCGATCCCGACGTCGACGAGGCCAAACATGCCGGCGAGGAGGGCGGGTACGAGCACTGCTACGGCTGCCGGTGGGTCGGCGGGACGCTCAAGAGTTACGACCACGGCGTCGCCCAGGTGCCGGCGTTCTGGACGCACCAGAACTCGCGCGGGTCGAAGCTGATCGGCGTCCGGGTCGACGGCGGCGTCGGCTGGATGGGGATCGACTCGACGGCCGAGGCGTGCACGCTCCTGGCCCGGTCGAACCAGTGCCCGGTGCTGATCAACCAGTCGATGGACGGCGACTACCACCGGGTCATCCGGTGCGTCTCCGACGGCACCCTGGGCGTGACCTACTCGTTC
>CAZNSL010000362.1:0-6191 GCA_964574975.1 uncultured Alcaligenaceae bacterium
AGATCTTCAAGTCGAACTCGGCCATCCTCAACATCCTGTTGACGATCATCAACGAACGCAAGTTCTATCAGGACGGCGTGCCGCAGCCGGTGCGATTGCGCATCCTATTTGCGGCGACCAACGAGGTACCCGAACAGTCCGAGTTGGCCGCGCTCAAGGACCGCTTCGTCCTCAAAGTCGAAAGTCGCAGCGTTCAGGACGACCAGTTCGCAAATCTGATCGACCTGGGTCTGCAAAACGAGTCGTACCGCAGCCTCAACCAGAAGCCCTGGAAAGAGGGTCTGTGTACGCTCGACGACATCCTGAAGGCGGGACGATACCTGACGTACCTGTTCGCCCGGCAACAAACCGACAACCGCGGTGAGCCGGTCAACGACCGTGCTTTGTTCTTCCCTCCTGAGGTGTTCCGCGAATTCCAGCGACTCGTGAAGACACTGGTGCGCGAGGACCGCGTGTTCGTCAGCGACCGCAAGCTCGTGAAACTGTACAAGCTGTGCCGTGTACGAGCGTGGCTCTTTGCCGGCGGCACGGTCAGTCGCGACGACCTGCGGCTCTTAGCGTATCTCGGCGAGACGCACCAGGAGATCGAGTTGTTGCGCGAAAAGGTGCCGCAACTGCTCGGCGAGTGACGGCGCGAAACGAATCCGCACGGCCTCGTCCGCGCCGAACGGCGGTCGAGAAAAAATGCGAAATCGACGAAGACGCTTGACGCCGGCTACCGCGCTGTGCTAATACATAGATATTCGATGTATCGGATACCTTTGCTAAACGGCGGGGCATGGACACCGAACTCCTCAAGGGCACGCTTTCGCTGCTCATCCTGTCGCTACTTAGCCGCAAGCCGATGTACGGCTACGAGATCGCGGCCACCGTCCACCGCGACACCGACGGTACCTTCACCTGGCGCGAGGGGTCGCTGTACCCGAACCTGCACAAGATGCAGGCCGACGGCCTGATCGAAGGCGAGTGGGAGGAGAGAGAGACCGGCCGCAAGCGTCGCTACTACCACATCACCAAAAAGGGCCGGACATCGCTCAAGGAAAAGCTCGTGTCGTGGGCCGATTTGTCGCGGGCCGTGAACCGCATCCTGGAGGCGACCGATGGACGAGCTTGAACGCTACCTCGACCGCGTGTGTCGCGGCGTCGGCGGGCCGCGGTCGCTACGCCAGCACCTCCGTCAGGAACTGCGCGAACACCTCCTCGACGCCGTCGCCGAACGCAAGGCATCCGGCGTACCCGAGGGCGAAGCGCTTGCGCGAGCGCTCGAGGACTTCGGCGGTCCGGACGAAGTGCATTCCGAGATGACGGCCGCGCACGGTCAGCGCCTGTTGGGAGTGGTGATCGACCGGGCCTTGGAGTGGAAGGAGACGACGATGCGGGTGAAATGGCTGTGGACGACGTGGGCGTACCTGGCCGTAATCGGCGTAGTCGTACTGAACCTTCTGTACATCGCGTTCGCGTCGACGATGCAAATGCCGAAGCTCAAGAAGCTCCGGGCGGACGGGTACATTCAGATCGACGAGTTGAACGAACGAAGCGTGTCGTGGATGTACTCGTACCTCGACGGCGTTGCGTCGGCGTGGAACAACGCCTTGTGGTGGGCGTTAGGAGCGGTGGCGGCGTGGGGGGTATTCGAGTGGCGGGCACGCGGCGAGAACAAGTCGCTCGTCCGCCTCTCGGCGCTCGGCAGCGCGGCCGTGGTCCTGACGGGCCTCGTCGTCGTCGCGGCCGTGTCGATGGAGGTGCCGTTACTACTCGGAATGCCGGCCTGGGGTCGCATCGCGGAGCCGTGGGCGGCGCAGCAGGTGGCGGAGATCGACGCATCGCTCGGCGCGATCGAACGAGCGCGGGCCGCGAACGATTGGGAAACCGTTCGCGATCGCCTCAACCGTACCATCGGTGCCACTGCACGGCTCTCGGTCGTGGCCGGTTCGGTCAAGCCGCGCGCAGCCGAGACGGCCAGTACGGCCGAACGCCGGGAACAATTGAAGGCTGCGGAGTTACACCTTCTCGACGCACAAAACGCAGCGGCGGCGAAGGACGCCGAACGGTTGGATGTGGCATTACGCCGCTTCCGGGCGATCTACGAGGCGAACCATTAACGTCGTGCACGGAACGCGACTTCGCCGACCCAGGCCGACCGCCGCGCCCGTTACCGACCGACTGGAATTGGCCGTCGTCCACTTGCTCTCATTCGACCGCGGTTACGACGAAAGCGTGCGTCACGGTTCCTCGTCGTCCCGGTCGTCGCCCGCGATGGTCTTGCGAACCACGCGACCGTTCTCGAGCTCGACGGTCAGCCGAACGCCATCGTTTTCGTACGCCATGGTCCCGCGCCCGTCGTTCGTGAACTTCCGCGAACGGTACTGAGGCGGGCAGCGCACGTCGCCGTAGAGGATTTTCTCGACTTGGGCGACGGTCATTCCTACCTGGATGCGGTCGCAGCGATTCCGGACATCGTCGGCCCCGCGGCCGGTCGGGCTGACACCGAACCCGAGTTTGAGGACGAGCAATACCGGCGCGACGAGAATGCCGATCAACACGCGGTTGCGGGCAAGGAAATCCACGATGTTGAGCGGCTGACCGACGTTTGCGGCGCGACCGCATCGGGCGAGTGGTGGGCCGAGGGTGATGGCCGGCCCGGTGTTGGCCCCCGGCGGTGGCAGGAATGTCGTCTGCGTGGGGCGGTTGCACGTCGGACAGGCCGCGACCTCGCCGCTGGCGTCGTAATATCCACAACTCGCACACGATTTCGCCATGGCCCGTTCCCCCGGCACAAACGACTGCCTACCGGGGATATAGCTCACGAACCGCACCGGCGAAAAAGTCTGCCGATTTCCTCGCCTATTTTCTTGACGCAGTGCGGCGCACCCGACTACGATGTCCTTCCGATTTGGCGTTACCCGGCCCGCCCACGCCGCTCGCTCGGAGGAGACCGCACCATGCGAGGACTACGCACCGCCGTCACCCTGGCCGCTGCCGTGGCGGCCTTCATGCCGCTTGCGGCATCAGCCCAAGCGATCAATGAGACCTTTACGGCCGGGCCGCCGCCCAGCAATTCCTTCATCCCGCGACTCACTGCAGAAGGCTGGGCGTTCATCAATAACAGCACCGCACCTCGTCCACAGGACCCGACCCAGGGCGGCCCCGCGTGGGACATCGGTCAGTTCCTCCTCGCACCGCCGCCGTCGGGCAACCCGAACGAATACGCGGCATCGGACTTCACGGCGTCGTCCGTAGCCGGCGGTACCGTCGACGACTGGATGATCCTGCCGACGCGGACACTCCAGAACGGCGACATCATCCGCTTCTTCACCCGGACGGCCGACCGTAACCCCGGCCCCGACGGCCCGGAGCGAATGCAGGTGCGCGTCAGCCCGAATGGGGCAAGCACTAACGTCGGCGCGACCGGCGGCACCGGTGGCGATTTCACCATTCAACTGTTGGATATCAACCCAAACCTTCAACTCTCCGGGCCGGATGCGTACCCGATCGCGTGGACGCAGTACCAGTTGACGATCGGCGGACTGGCCGCGCCGACATTGGGACGCATCGCGTTTCGCCACTTCGTTACGAACTCGGGTCTCGACGACTTCGGCAACGGCGGCCCGAACGGCGACGTGGTCGGACTCGACAACCTGGAGTACGTCCCGGCACCTGAGCCTGGATCGTTGGCCTTCGCGGGCCTTGCCGTCGCAGCCGGTATCTTGCGACGGAAGCGCCAACCGCAGTAAACGCGCAGAACCCTGTCGTGTCAAAAGTCGGGTGCAGGTCGGTCCCGTCAACCTGGCGGAACCGACCTGCACTCGACTTCAGTATCGCCCGTCGCTAATCCGTCCAATTTGCTAGATAGGTGCGTAGCACCGGGAACTCCAGGGTCTTCCGCGATAAGAAGTCGCGTGCCTGACCGACCAGGTCGGTCTCCTGGTCCTGTGAGATGTCGCCCGTCATCACTCGCGTCCGCAGGAACACGAAATAGGTGTCGAGTGTGTCGCAGAGACAGTAATCGTTGATTTCCTGCACTTTGCCGTCGAGGAACATACTGTAGACCTGGTCGCCGGCCACCTCCATCTTGCCGGGCTTGCCGAGGATTTTCGACAGCAGGTTCAACCCGCCCGCCAAGCGGCACGCGCCGTAGTTCGTCAGCCAGTCGAGCAAGTCGACGTGGTTGCCACCGTAGCGGTTACGACTCTTCTGGCAGTAGTCGCGCAGGCTCAGGCCGTGACGGAAGGCGGCCAACTCCAACATCGGCAGGTCGAAGCCACGACCATTGAACGTGACCAGTTTCGCCTTGCCGTAAAAGTCCACACCGAGCCAGAACTTGCGGACAATCTCGCGCGGTCGAAAGTGCGGCGCATCGAGGCAGGAGATCGCCTGCAAGCTGAAGTCGTTGCCAACGCGGGCCACGGCTACGGCCACCGGAACTTGAAAACTGACCGGCAGGAAATCGGACCCGTTGTACGAATTCTTGCGCGCTTCCTCGCGGGCGCGTTCGATGGCGTCGCCCGGCTCCATGTCCTCGCCCGGATACTTGACGTTAGCCAGAAGCCGGCCGTCTGGAACGCTTTCCGTATCGACAACGAGGAAAGCGGTACGGGTGCCAACATCGGAGGGCATCCGTACGGCAGTCAGTTCGGTCGTCGGCATGTGGCGGCACCGGGACGGAAAAGGTGTCAGTACCATTGTGCAGCATGGCAAGAGGCGGTGCCAGGGGCAACGACCAGTTGGCTGGCGGCGACTGCAATGACGGGCGGCTCACCGAGGATGTTCCGGTTGTAACGGCCATGCGGGCTGGCCGGCCGCGGGCGGTTGTTGGTATGCTGCCCCCTATGTCCGATGCCACCGCGACCGCTGTCGAGTCACGAACCGCCCCGCCCCGCTCGGCCCTGCTGATCGTTTTCCTGGTTGTCGTCATCGACTTGCTCGGCTTCGCCATCGTTTTGCCGCTGCTGCCGCGGATCGCCGACCATTACTTGCATGGCCAGCCGAAGTTCGTCGTCGGTACCGTGACGGGCTTGTTGTTCTCGTCGTTCTCGCTGATGCAATTCTTCTTCGCTCCGCTGTGGGGTCGCTTGTCCGACCGCATCGGTCGCCGGCCGGTACTGCTGATCGGGTTAGCCGGATCGGTCGTCTTCTACGCCCTGTTCGGGTACGCAGCGACAATCCCGGCGGACCGGTCGAAGCTTGCCATCGCCCTGATGTTCGCCGCCCGCATTGGTGCGGGGGTCGCCGGCGCGACCATCTCGACTGCCGCGGCCGTCATCGCCGACTGCACGCCGAGCCACGATCGCAAGCGCGGCATGGCCCTGATCGGGGCGGCGTTCGGTATCGGCTTCACATTCGGCCCCCTGCTGGCGTTTGCAGCGATCCGTATGCTTCCGGCCCAGGGGCACGGCGCGGTTGGCTACGTCGCCGCCGCATTGTCGGCGGTCGCGCTCGGCCTCGGCGTCGCACTACTCGTGGAGACTCGCGTACCAGGCCGACCAAGCGAGCGCCGCGGCTGGATGAACTGGTCGAGTGCCCTCGACGTACTGCGGACACCGACGCTCGGACTCCTGGTGCTGACGTATTTCCTGGCCACCTTCGGCTTCGCGAACTTCGAGAGTACGCTGTCGTTGCTGACCAAGGCCGCGTTCAGCTTTACCGACGACCAGAATTTCCTGGTGTTCGCTTACGTCGGTTTCGTCCTGGCACTCGTCCAGGGCGGCGTTTACCGCCCGCTTGCAAAACGGTACGGCGAGGTGACGTTCATCCGATCCGGCATCGCGTTGATGTTAATCGGGTTGGCAGGATTGGGTGCCCTCGTCGCTACGGCCGGCGACGGCGGTCACATCGACCGAGGACCATTCATTTGGTTCCTGGTCGCATTGGCCTTGGCCGTAACGGGCTTCGCGTTTCTGAATCCGTCGGTCAGTTCTCTGGTCAGCCGCCAGGCCGACCCGGATCGTCAAGGCGAGGTGCTGGGCGTGAACCAATCGGCCAACGCCTTGGCCCGCATCCTCGGGCCGACGGTCGGCCTATCGCTATTCCCATTCGCAAGCCACGTGCTGCCGTACGCCCTCGCGTCGGGCTTGCTGCTGGTAGTGTTGATGTTGACGCCGAAGCTGCAGAGTTGAAGCACTCACGCGAAAGGACTCGCGATGCCACGACCACCGTTGACGGACATCGACGCAAACCGCATCGCAGTCATC
>CAZNSL010000363.1:0-6182 GCA_964574975.1 uncultured Alcaligenaceae bacterium
AAGAATTACATTTTCGGCAAGGGCGGCGGCCGCAAGATGGCGCTGGACGCCGGCGTCGAGTTTTTGGGCGAGTTGCCGATCGACCCGCGCGTGGCCGAGTGCGGCGATGCCGGCGAGCCGATCGTGCGGAAACACCCGTCGTCGGCGGTGGCGCAAGCCTATAAGGCGCTGGCGGGCGTGGTCAGCGCGGCGGCGGACCGGGCGGCGGACGGTCGAGACTTGCCTGCGGTGGAGTTGTAAGGCCAGCGCTCTGTGGTCCCGGCCGCGACAGGATCGGGCCGGCGAATGCGGTCCACAGGGTCAGCGCGGCGACCCAACGGAAATCCAGGCCCGCGCTGGGCGCGACGTCCGTGTCTTGCATGACGCGAGTATTGGCGGGGCCGGCGGCGGCGTCAAGATAGAAAAGCGGCCGCGGGGGATGCATCCCGCGGCCGCTCGCGTTCGACTCGGGCGTTCCGGTCCCGAGTGTGCCTCTTCCGTTCCAGCCCCTCACGACTGGTTACGGTATCGTGAAGCATACGGCGTGCCTTTTGCGCCGCTTGCCGCGGCGGGTGCGCAAACGCCGCACCTTCGCGCCGACGCGGTAAGAGTTACACGCCGGGGCGGTAGAATGTGCAATCGGCGTTGAAACGAGGGCACCGCGTTCCGAGCGGCCGGCGTAAGCCGGCTGAGCGCACGCTCAGCCGGCTCACGCCGGCCGCTCGGAATTGTGCCGTCAGATGTCGCCGCCGACGGTTTCGCCGCCGGCTCGTGTCGTCAGCGCGCCGAGCGTTCGGATCGGCACCGACTCGCTGAGCGTCCGCACCGAGCCGTCGGCGAAGCCGAACACGGCGCAGCCGGCGTGGAAACTGTAGTAGAGGCCGCCGTACTCGTTGGTCGCGTTCAGCTTCAACTGGCCGCCCGGGAATGGCTGGAGCGCCGCGTTCGCGCCGCTACAGCCGAGGGCCGGCCGGCCGAGTTCGTACGGGTTGTCGTTGGTCGCCCACGCGCCGCCACGGGCCCGGGCGCAGTTCGGCTGGGCGTTGTCGGTCTGCGCCGGCGTGCCGGCCCGGCCGCGGTACACGTCCTCCCGGCCGGCGCATTCGCCGAACAGGATCGTGTTCGAGGACCCGTCGGCGATCGACACGATCGTGACCTTCGGCTCCGGCACCGGGCGGAGGATGCCTTTCATGGTCTCCGGGTCCGTGCCGAGCGAGGTCTGCCCCTGCGACACCAGTTCCGTGTTGAACGAGGCGCTGATGCCCTCCGGCGGGAAGTAGTCGCTGCATCGGCCCTTCTTGCGCGGCGTGGCGATCTTGTCCTGGAAGCGGTCGGGGTTCGGGCTGGCCGGGCACTGGAAAATCTTCACCTGCAACATGACGACGCCGGTCTCGGCGATGGGGTCGCCGTTCTCCCACCAGTTCAGCGCGAGGTTGAAACCGGTCGTGCCGCCGATCATGGTGCCCTGCTCGATGTAGGGGAACACATCGAGCGCCCAACTCCTCGCACCGGCCACGCCGGGGATCGCCTGGGATTCGACGCGCTTGGAGTTGGGCAGAGTCGAATTGGCCGACTCGTAGTTGTGCAGGGCCAGCACGACTTGCTTGAGGTTGTTCTGGCACTGCGTCCGGGCCGCGGCCTCGCGGACCTTCTGCACGGCCGGCAGCAACAGGCCGATCAGCACTGCGATAATGGCGATAACGACCAGCAGTTCGATGAGGGTAAAGGCGCGGCGACGGGGATTCGTCATAGCAAGATGCCTTTCCTGGTGTAAGCTGGGCCGCGGAGGCGAAGGCAATCGCCATGCCGATAGGAAACTTACGTTCTCTTAAGGTAAGTTGTGGTGCCTGGATGCCCAACGGTGGCGACGGCGTGGCCAGCCGTGGCGACGGCGTGACCGCGCATGGCTCACCCGCCGCCCAGCGGCCCGCGGCGCGGTAGAATGCCGTGGGAGGTGAACCGAATGTCCGCCGTGCCGAAGGTGCTTCTGACGCCCGAACAGTACCTTGCCATCGAGCGCAAGGCCGAGTTCAGGAGCGAGTTCTACCGTGGCGAGATGTTCGCCATGGCCGGGGCGAGCCTGGAACACAACCGGGTCAAGGACAACCTGATTGGTGAGTTGTACGGTCGCCTCAAGGGCAGCGGGTGCCATTCGTATTCGAGCGACATGCGCGTGAAGGTGTCGGCCACCGGGCTGTACACCTACCCGGACATTGCGATCGTCTGCGGCAAGGCGGAGGTCGAGGACGACGTGTTCGACACGCTGCTGAACCCGCGGGTCATCATCGAAGTCCTGTCGGATTCGACCGCGAACTACGACCGCGGCAAGAAGTACCGCCACTACCAGCAGATCGCGTCGTTCCAGGAGTACGTCCTGGTGGCGCAGGACGAACCGGTCGTCGAGCGGTTCGTGCGCCAGCCGGACGGTTCGTGGAACGGCATCATCGTCGAAGGCCTCGACGGCGACCTGGCGCTCGTGACCGTGCCGGTTCGCGTGTCGCTGCGCGACATCTACGCCGGCGTCGAGTTCCCGAAACCCGCGGGCTAACGCTGGTGGTCCGATCCGGCAGTTCGAAGGCTCACTGCGTCGCGTCGTCGGCCTCTGGCCGGACGCGCCAAGGGTCAGGTCGACGAGCGGCCAGGAGACCAGACGGGTACAGGTCTTTCCGAGCCGCGCACGCAGGCCGCGTAGCGGCCGGAGTAAGCGGACCGAAGCGCTGGTCCTGCGCGCTGCGTCCGTCTTTCCGAGCCGCGCACGCAGGCCGCGCCGTAATCCAGGTCGATGTTCTCCATCGTGTCGTGCGTGTCGTGGTAGCCGGTGCGGTTGATGTCGTAGTTCTCCATGAACAAGACGCACGGCACCCCGGCGTCGGAGAAGATCTGCCCGTCCGTGTTGTAGAGCGTACTGCGCGGGTCCGACGGCACGCGCACGTGGCCGGAGAGCGGCAGGAACGGAGCCACCTCCGGGATGGCCGCCCCGTGCGGACTGCGACGGGCGCGCGGCAGGCCCTCGCGCTTCTGGGCCTTGTTCCAGTACGGTACCGACTCGTTCCAGGTTTCGTTGGCCAGATGCGCCTGGTACGCCAGCCACATCGAGCCGACGTCGTTGCCGGGCGAGATTTGAAAGATGTCGCGCTCGCGGTCGTGGTTGTGGGCGATCATGTCGGAGACGTACAGGCCGCGCACCGTCGTCTTCGACAGGTCCTTGGACTTGCCGCGCGGCAGCCGCTGCGTGAGCGACCGGCCGACGATTCGCTCGGTGAGCGCTCGCGCCCCCATGCAGTCGGCGGGGAACTCCTCGCCAGTCAGGTGAACCAGCCACACATCGCAGCCGAGCTTGCCCTGCCGGCTCATGGCGAGGAAGATCGGCGCGGCCAGCATCAGCGCGGCCGTCGCCGAGTAGTTGTCGTCCGCGCCGCCGGCGGACAGGCGGGCACCGCAGCCGCCGTAGTCCTTGTCGTAGCGGTCGGCCATGTACGCCGTATCGTAGTGGTCGGCCATGATGACCGCTTCGCGGCGGTTCTTGCCGGGGATGACGATGAGCAGGTTGCGCTCGGCCTCGGCGTCCTGGTTCAAGCGCCAGCCGCCCATCCACGAATAGTCCATGTCGGTGCGCCAGCGGAACGGCACGTCGCCAGCGAGCGCCTTGCCGGTCATCCGCGCGGCCGCGATCTTCTTGCGGTAGTACGCCAGGAGCCGTTCGCCGAGCTGGTCGAGGTGCCGTTCGTGGTACTGCAACTCGCGCTGCGAATCCTCGTCGAGGACGCAGTCGGCGTTGTTCTTGTTGAGCAGCGACGTCTCGGACAGCGATGCGATCGTCTTCCAGTACGCGACCTCGAACGAGCGCCGGGCCGTGTGGGCGTACGTCAGCGACTCCGGCGGGCGGCCGGGCTTGCCCGGTAAAGGAGGATCGGGCACGACGATCTCGCGAACGCGGGCTTCCAACCCGTCGGGCAACGACGCCACCCAGCGCTCGCCAGCGCCTTCCTTGTCGAGGCCCATGATCCGCTTGGCGAAAGTGAGCGGCAACGGCTTCGCACCGAACAGGGCGAAGGCATGCGTCAGCTTGCGGACGTTGCGCACCTGCGGCGGCACCTGACGTTTGCGGGTGTAGTCCTGGCCGGCGAGCGCCTCCAACAGCACCGGCCGCTTCTGCATCCGCGGCCACAGTTCGATGGCCTTGTCCAGCTTCGGCTTGTCGGCGTCATAGGCGGTCAGGTAGCCGAGCGGCGCGTCCGGCAGCACGGCGGTTTCGCCGGCGGCATCGCGGTAGGCGACGAGCGGCCGGTGCCAGTAGACCTCGTACTTGTCGACGCGCATGGCCGGGAAGAGGAAACGGTAGCCGAACGTGCCGCCGGCCTGCACCGTTCGCATCGCCCGCTTGATGTCGGCGGGCGTGGCGTGGGGGCCGTCGAGCAGCAGTTCCGCGTTCTCCGTCCACATCTGGACGTTGCGGGCCATCGGCTTGCCGTACAGGTCGAGGTCTTCCGGCAGCGTGCTAAACAGCACGTTGACCAGCGACGCCTCCTTGCCGACGAGGGCCAATTCGTCCTCATCGCGCAGCACCTTCTCCCAGCGGTGCGTGCGGCGGTAGGTGTTGCGCATGTGCCCGGACGCGTTCTCGTAGGCGGGCTGGTCCGGGCCGGGCTGGTGCAGGACGCCGGCTTGCGGGACGCGGATGCCGATCGGCGACTCGTGGCGGTTCACGTTGGCCAACAGCGGGATTTGCAGCCCCAGCGGCAGTTGCGGGAAAATCGTCCGGGCGCGCTCGACGCCCCAGAAGACCAGGCTGCCGGGGAACGGCAACAGCGCCAGCCGGCCGCCGACGTACCCGTCGCGCACCGGGGCTGGCAATCGGCCGAACTGGCGAAAGGACACGACGTACTTCACGCCGCCGGCTGGCTCGCCATTGCGGTAGACGAACGCCTTCGCCCACGACGGCAATTCGCCCTCGTCCCAGAACGGGAAGTCCGGCTTGTCTTCCGGGACGATGCGCAGGCCGGCCCGGCGCAAGCCGTCGGCGTCGGACGCGCTCTCGCCGTAGACGGCGTGGAGCAGCCGACAGAAGAAGTCGATGCCGAGGTCCGCCGGGGCCTCGACGCCGGGGGCCGTGAAGAAGCTCTTCCAGAACGCCTTGCCCGGTCCCTGTTCGCTGTTGCCGAACAGGGTCCAGCGGACGCGCCCCTTGTCGTCCTGCGTGCGCGACAGCGCCAGCGGCAGCAGGAGGACGCAACGGTCGGCCTCGAGGCGCGACTCGCGGGCCAACTCCGCCGGCCAGAAGGGATTGTCGCGGGAGACGTGCCGCGGCAGCCCGGTGTCCGGGTCGCCGTCCTGAAGGCGTTTGAGCCGGGTCATCAGGTTCCGGGCGATCTGGTTCAGGCCCGGCTGGAGTTCGAGTGCCTCGTCGAACTCGTGAACCATCCAACCGTGCGGGTCGTCTTTGGCGAACAGGTAGCGGTTCAGCGGCACGGGGCCGTACGGCTTCCAGCCGACCCGCGGCGGCGGCACGTATTCGGAGTACGCGTCGATGCGACAGGCACCGGGCGACGGCAAGTTCCCATCGGCCGGAATCAACTTCGCCCAACCTGTGCGCGCCATGAACAACCTCCCCTTTGGTCCTTCCCCGCGGCGAGGGTACCACCTGGACCGAGCGGTCGCAATCATTTTCTCCAACACCGGCCCGAGCCGCCGCTCGATCGGGCCATCGGCTTCATCGACGGTTGGCGTTACGTCCGCCGCCACGTACACTATCCAGCCTGTACGACCGCGCGAATAGTGTGCGCCCCACCGTGGGGCGGCCGGCGGCCGTTACGCTCGCGCGCCGGATTTCCCGGCCCGCGCAACCCGGTCCCAAATGGTTAACCGCAACCTCCTCCGCCAATTCGATCCCGTCGACCAGGACTTCCAGCACCAACTCGAAGAAGACTTCAGCCACGGCATCAGCGAATTCATCGGCGACGAGAAGAAGGTCTTCGAGCCGAACAAGATCGTCGACGGCAAGATCCGCGACATCCGCGGCGACGACATCATCGTCGACGTCGGCTACAAGTCCGAGGGCGTCCTCAAGCTCGACGAGTTCCGCGACGAAGGCTCCGACCAGATCGTCGTGCCGCTGATCGGCGATACCATCCAGGTCCTCCTCGAAACCATCGAGGACGAGTACGGCGTCATCAACCTCTCCTACCGCAAGGCGAAGCGGCAGA
>CAZNSL010000364.1:0-6182 GCA_964574975.1 uncultured Alcaligenaceae bacterium
GGAACGGCATGACTTCGAGCCGGTAGAACAGGTCCTCGCGGAACTCGTTGCGCTCGATGGCCTGCCGCAAGTCCACGTTGCTGGCGACGATAACGCGGGCCTTGCTCGTCAGGGTCGTGTTGCCTCCGACCTGCTCGTACTCGCCGGTTTCGATCACGCGCAAGAGTGCAGCCTGTTGTTCGAGCGGCAACACGTCGATTTCGTCGAGCAGGATGGTCCCATCGCCGGCCGCGGCGAACTTCCCGGCACGCGTCTGGTCGGCCCCCGTGAACGACCCGCGAATGTGCCCGAAAAGAGTACTCTCCAAGATGTTGATCGGTAACGCACCACAGGGGACGACGAGGAAGGGGAGTGCGTTCCGCGGTGAGTACTCGTGCAGTAGTCGCGCCAGGAACGTTTTGCCGGTCCCGGTCTCGCCGGTCAGCAATACGGGCACGTCGTGCTTGGCCGATTCCGCCAACTGGGCCGCGAGCGGAACCAGCGAGGGCGTCAGGCTGCGCAAACGGCTAGCGATCAGGTCCGCCAACTCGTGGACGCCACCACCGGGGCCGGCGCGCAACAAGTCGACCAATTTGTCGGCCGCGTCCGGCCACGTTGCGATACTCTGAACGTCCGGGGCGAGGCGTTCCAACCGCTCGTCCCCGACGGCGTCGCCCGCCCTCACGATCGCAACCGAAAGCGCCGTCTGCCGCAGACGGTTCTCCCGCACCAGGTCGACGGCCGCTTCGACATCCTGCGCCGAGGCCACCACGAGAAACAGCAGGCCGCACTCGTGCCAGACGATCTGCTCGCGGCAATTGCTGAACGTGCACGCGGCAAGGGACATTCCGGAAAGCTTCGCCAAGCGATCCGCGATCACCTGGGCCGAACGGGAGTCACTTGCAACCAAGGTCGGGCGAATACCGATCATGATGGGCACTCCTGAGGCGTGTAGAAAACCGCCCGGCCGGAGCGATCCGGCCGAACCTTGCTTTGCGATGGACACACCGAAATCCCGCGGGTCGCCACAACGATTTCGGTCGGCATATCTATGAAAAGGCCGAGACCGCAGCCTTGGCGTATTCACACCGGTCGTGCCATCCCACGTCAGGCGGCGGTGGCATCGCAAACCGGAAAGCGGTCAAACTCCGGACGGTCGAAAGTGGAGCG
Organism: uncultured Alcaligenaceae bacterium; assembly: GCA_964574975.1. GTDB lineage: Bacteria > Planctomycetota > Planctomycetia > Gemmatales > Gemmataceae > JAXMAS01. The sequence goes on from CAZNSL010000364.1 coordinate 1,150, forward strand.
ACGGCGACACGGAGCAGTAACCTGCAGGGTATGACGATAACTGACATTTCCTGCAAGGTCAAGCGCCGGCAACTCGAAAAAGGTGATAAAATCGGCACACTTCAACTCCACCACCTGTAGAGTTGACGGAAATCGTAGCAGAGTAACCACATCGGCGATCACCGTTCGGGCGAATAATCGGTACGGTGACCGCGCATTTTTGTCGAAAGTGCCGGAAGATTATTGTGGTGGCATAATCGGTAGCACGAGGTGTCAATCTGCTGTTCGGATTTGGATACAGCGCGACGCAACATCACTATCGTGCGGTGAACCACGATGCGATGTGAAACCGGCAGGCACGGCACGCGACCGTTTCGATTCGGTGTCGCACCACGAAGACTCACCGTGGCGCGGCTGGCGCGGAACCGTAGGCGGGCCGGTAAGCACGCGTCGGCAGTGAAGCTGTCGGCTGTGGGGTTGGGGCTGCAGGCACGCGCCAGAGTTGCATCGCGACCGGAGTGCGCTCGGCCGCGCGAACGGATACCGATGCCGACATCGGCTTCACTTCCGGCTGGGCGGGTTCAACGGGTCGCGGGGCCGGGAGGCTCGGTGCCGGAATTGGTGGCGTGGGTGCTACCGGCGCGGCAGGAGCCGTCGGTGCTGTCGCTGCGGCAGGAGCCGTCGGTACGATTTCAGGCTCTGTAGCGTGGCCACACGCCGCATGCCACGGGAGCCACGCGGTGCGAAAGTAGCCGAAACAAGTGCCCGGCAGGACGCGACCCACGCAGGACCTCGTCGCGCAATACCCGTGGTGCGACCAGTCATCCGCGTTCGCAGGCACAACTCCCAGGACGAGTGCGACACAAGCCCACCGACGGCCGGCCGTCCAGGTTCGGAAGCAACAATCCATTGTTCGACTCCAATCCATTGAACGGGCCGCCCGAGGCGACCTAGTGTCGTGTCGTAGGCGTTCGGCTGCCGCTTCGGCTCGTCGGCACTGCTGCCGTCGATCCCGATGGCACCGCCGCCGCCGATCTCGATGACACCGCCGCCGTCGATCCCCCGAACGACCGGCCGCCACTTCGACCCCCCAGGCCGGGGAAGTAACCGGAATAGTTCAAAAAGGCGGTGGGGTGACCGGTGGTCGGAAGGCCCGTCCTCGAGCCCGCCTGCGCCACGTCGTTCACGGCTCGGTCCAAGGTGCCAACCTGGTTTTGGAGCCCGGTGATCGAGTTGCGGAAATCGATTTGTGGCCGCACCAGACCGTAGTAGTTAATCGCTGGGTTACCCGACCGAAGCAGGTTCAAGTACGGGCTGTACGGTGGACGGTTGTACGGCACCTGGGCACGCGCCGAACCGGCCGAGTACGCTACTGCCGCGATCGCCAGGAGTCCTGCAAACCGTCCGTTCATTGCAACCCCTCCCGTCGTGACTTTGGTATCGGAATTCGGGCCAACCTCGCTTGACCATTTGGCCGCGAATACCGGCTAGGCCCATTCTATCCACTCAGAACCCGCCGAAGAAGTTGTTGTTGTTGTTGAAGCCGTTGTTGTTGCCACGGTTTAAGCTGAATGTCCGCACGGTGGAGTTCCCGAGTAGGACGAAGCCAAACACGCGCTCGACCGGCGCGATGATTCGTGCGAGCGTCGTGTCGAGTGCGATGAGCGGCTGAGCCATCACGTAGACGCGGTCGCCCGGCATAATCTGGTAATTGGTGGCCGTCCGGCCGCTCCGGGTGATGCCGTACCAGTCGACCGGCAGGATTTGGTCTTCGCACTGGTTCGAGGGCGACGGGCGGGCAATCCAAATGCGCTCCTTGGAAGCCACTGACGGAAGCCCGTTGATCTGCCCGATCGCGTCGAGGACGGTCTCGTTGCCGGTCACCGGCGCGCGGACCACTTGTTCGCCCAGACCGCCACCGTCGGTGATGATGTAGTAGATCTTGCTGTTGTAGGCGGCCACGTCCACCGAGACTTCCGGCTTGAGGAGGTAGTTCGCCAGATGGGCCTCGATGGCCGCCTTCGTCGCCTCGAGCGTTTTCCCGGCAACGTACACCGAGCCGTAAATTCCAAGGCCGACCGTGCCGTCCGGCCGGACCAGGTGTTGGCCGCTGATTTGTTGCGACGCCCGTGACTGGGCCAGCGACACCGACGCCTTCGGGCTTTCCAGGATGCCCTTGAGTCGTTCCTCGATCCGCGCGCGGGCCTGGTCGGTGGTCAGGTCCACAACCTGGATGACGCCGTACGACGCGCCGAGGTTGACGCCGCCATCGGGCTCGACCGTGTAGACGCCGTCGATCGGCTCGGTGGGCTTCGCCCCGGGGACCTGGATGTAGAGGCCGTCGAGCGGTTCGATCTTGTACGGCGGCAGCGGAACGACTCGAACTGCGTCGATGAGCAAAATGTCGGGCGACTCGACGACGTAGGGCGGCATCGATGTCTTCACCAACTCGCGCGGTACGTCCGCTGCGAGGACCTCGCCGCCTCCGCGGGGCGCGACCGATTGGCACCCGGACCCACACGCTACCCAGGCGAGCGCCACGGCGAATGCCGCGGCCCGATTCCAACCGCGCAGAGTCATAAGGCGCCCCTTGAGTACTCGCTCCCGATCGTCGTCCGCTTAGACCGGCACATTCGTCACTATCGGTACGACTAGAATCGGCTTCCCAAGCGGCGCAGTTGATACTTTTTCTGTCCGCCGCGTTGGACCAGGCAGGTCGCAGAGTATAGGGGGTTCCTGTTGGACGAAAGCGGCGACGGGAATGTTAAGCCGTGACGGGCGCGGCAATTTGCAAGGCTTGGGTGGCCGACTCACTTCGTCAGCAGGCGACGGATGCGCTCCCAACAGCCGACCTGCTCGCTCTGCACGTCCAAGACGCGCTGGTGCAGCCAGGCGTGAACCTCCTCGGCCGGGACTTGGCCTCCCGCGGCAACGGGTGGGCTCAGGGCTGGCGGCTCGTTTGGGGTCCGGGGAGGCCGGGGCGACGACTCGGTCGAGGTGGGCGACTTTGCGGATGGCTGCTCGCGTCGCTCCGGGCGAACAGCCGACCGGTCGCGCGGCGACACGGTTGGGGTGGGCGGCATTGCGGGTCGATGTGCCGCTGGCGTCGTTCGGAGGTCGTCCAACTCACTGGACAGTTGCTTGGCGCGCAGGAGTTCGCAGCGGATTTCGCGGATCAACTCGCGGTTCCCTTCGGAGGCCGTGCGGATGACCGTCGCCATCGTCAGTCGGAACTGTTCGATGAGTTCCCGCTGCATCATGGCAAACTGGGCCATCATGGCGGCGACCGATGGGTCGAGCCGGGCAGGTGGCATGGCGGCCGACGGTGCACTGGTCGGAGCCAGGCTGAGAGCCTCTCCTTGCGCCTGCGGACACACCCGCATCGTGAATTTGCCGATCCGAAGGATGTCGCCGACGCCGAGATGCCCGAACCGGGCCAGTTGGTCGTTGAAGGCGATGCCACCCCGTCCGAGGAGGTCCACCGCCCAAACGCCCGACCGGGTGGCGACCAGAGCACAGTGGAAGCGAGAGACGCTGGCGTGGCGCAGTCGCACTTTACATGTCGACGACCTGCCGACCAAGGCGAGCGGGCGGTCCATGCGCCACCGGGCGACGGACCCGTTGCCGGAGGCGATCTCAACAACGGCCGGTGGAGAGTCGGACGATTGCAAGGCCTCCGGCCACGCTGTCATCGCGGCTGGCGTGTCGTACTCGCCCTGCCAGCGGATGCGCAACGGGCCCGTTTCGAACGTGCCGCCCTGCCAGACCCATTCGGAGCGTCGCTCGTGGCCGTGGGTGACCGTCAAGTCGACGCACAACAGGCGACCGTCGACCACCTGCAGGTAGGCCTGCCGGTCGGCGACCCCGCCGCACGTGACGTACACGTCGGCACTCGGAAACGCGCCGACCAAGGCAAAGGGCTGATCGAGAATGAAGAGAGCGACCCGGTCGGGACTTTCCACGACCAGGTGCAGCGGGTAACGGCCCCCGCAGGCTAGGCAGAGCTGCTCGCTGTCCGACGAGTTCATCGTACCTGGTCCGGTCATTGCGCCTGCCCGTGAGGCCTTGGGTAACGAAACAATCACCCCCCGGGAGCGTAAACTAGTCTTGACGATGTTCAGGCCATTGATTATTTAGTCTTACTCGACCGTACTACCAGAACGCCCCCGATGCCAACCGACGACTCGACTCGATGCCGGGTGGCCGATGCTCCGCACGTTCGCCCGCCGAACGGAATTCGTACCTTGGATATAATCGTTCCGTGGGTAGCGACAGGGCGGACAATCTCAACCGTGCCCGTCACTTCCGCGATCGCTTTGCAGAACTAACGCCCTTTACCACACCCGTTATGGTCTGAATCGGCTTCGCTATCTTACTCGATGGCTTTGCACGATTCCGACACGATTGGCGCACGACGACGAAGTCCTTCGATCTACGATCCGCCCACGGACGGGATCATTTTGGCGCAAAAATCAATCTCGATCCAGTGTTCGTGCGTACACGGAACAATACCTCCGTGGACCTATGATTGCGCGGTCGTTCGCCCGAACGGCTCGGCAGTGCTATGAGTTCAGAGCGCTCAGTGCTGGTGCATTTGGCAAAACGTGGCTCGTAACTTTACCGATTATGCCCTTGGCAACGTCGTGTCGCAGAAGGTATACTAATATGGCATTTCGTCTCCGGCATGAAACGTGCAATAATTCTTGGATGCACGCGAACAAGTCTGAGGTTGGGCCGATGGGTAGCTTCGAGCCAAGTCGGCGTCACGAATACACGTTCGTTTCCACGACCGACACCGACCAGACGCAAACGGAAGACGTGTCGCTGGAACGCGGGGTCCAGCCCCATTCGGCGAACCCGCCCGTGCTGCGCTCTAGGGTGCAGAGCGTTTTGGTCGTACTGGAGCGGTCGGACGCGGACTTGACCTCCCTGGTTTGCGGCCTCCGCTCCCAAGTCATACTCGTTTGCGTGGGTTCGCAGCAGGCGACCCAATTGGTCGGCGACTTCGCGCCCGATGTTGTCCTCGTCGATCTGCGTCTCGCCGACGCCCTGAC
>CAZNSL010000365.1:0-6176 GCA_964574975.1 uncultured Alcaligenaceae bacterium
GTTTATCTGTGTTCATCTGTGGCTAATTCTTCCACTAGCAGCCAAGTGGAGATTCTCCAATGACTGAACTGGTAGCCGTAACCCGCGACGGCGATGTTGGCGTCGTCACGCTCAACAACCCTCCCGTCAACGCGCTCAGCCCCGCGGTGATCGCGGGCATCATCGCCGGCGTGCAAGCACTGCGAGCGGACGCGGCGATCGAGGCCATCGTCCTGATCGGCGGCGGCCGGACCTACTGCGGCGGGGCCGACATCAAGGAGTTCGGCAAACTCACGTCTGGCCAGACATCGCTCGCCGACCTCGATCCGCGGCTCGACGTTTTGGAAGACTCGCCCAAGCCAGTGGTCTGCGCCATCCACGGCACCGGGTTCGGTGCGGGGCTGGAGATGGCGATGGCGTGCCACTACCGCGTGGCCAGCCCGGACGCGCTGGTCGGACAGCCGGAGGTCAAGATTGGGCTGATCCCCGGCGCGGGCGGCACTCAGCGACTTCCGCGGCTTGCTGGCGTGGTGAAAGCTGCCGAGATGTGCGCCGGCGGCGATCCCGTTCGTGCAGCGGATGCCCTGGCCGCCGGTATCCTCGACAAGATCATCGAAGGCGATCTGCTCCCCGGCGCGATCGCCTTCGCGCGGGAGGTCGCGACCCAGGGTCCGCCGCGCCGAACGTGCGACCTGACGGCGAAGCTCGGCACCGCTGCCGCCAACGCGCCAATCCTGGCCGCCGTCCGCGAGCAGGTGAAGAAGAAGGCTCGCGGCTTGACGGCACCGCTCAAGGCCGTGGACGCGATCGAGGCGGCCGTCGCGCTGCCGTTCGCGGAGGGTTCCCGGCGCGAGGCTGAGTTGTTCCGCGAGTGCCTTTTCTCGGACCAATCGAAGGCGTTGATCCACGTCTTCTTCGCCGAGCGCGAGGTCGCCAAGGTGCCAGGCCTCCCGAAGGACACGCCGCGCATCCCGATCCGCCGGGCCGCGATCGTCGGGGCCGGCACGATGGGCGGCGGCATCGCCATGACCTACGCCAACGCCGGCATCCCTGTCCTGCTCAAGGAAGTGGACCAAGCGGCGCTGGACCGCGGCTTGGCGACCATCAGGAAGAACTACGCCAGCACGGTTCATAAGGGCCGGCTGACCCAGCAGCAGATGGACGAGCGGCTCGCCCGCATCGAGCCGACTCTGACCTTCGACCGCTTTGGCGAAGCCGACATCGTCGTCGAAGCGGTCTTCGAGGGCATGGCCCTCAAGAAGCAGGTCTTCGCCGAACTGGATAGGGTCGCCCGCCCGGACGCAATCCTGGCGACCAACACCTCGACCTTGAACATCGACGAAATCGCGTCGGCGACGAGCCGGCCCCGGCAGGTAATCGGGCACCACTTCTTCAGCCCGGCGAACATCATGAAGTTGCTGGAGATCGTTCGCGGCAAGCAGTCCAGCCCCGAGGTGATCGCGACCTCGATGGACTTGGCCAAACGGCTGGGCAAGGTCGGTGTGCTGGTCGGCAACTGCCGGGCGTTCGTCGGCAACCGGATGTTCGACCCGTACATCCGCGAGGCTCAGTTCCTGGTCGAGGAGGGTGCGAAGATCGAGGAAGTCGATGCCGCGATGACGGCGTTCGGCATGGCGATGGGGCCGCTGGCCGTCCTCGACCTGGCCGGGCTTGACGTTGGCTGGCGGGTCCGCAAGGAGGGCGGCTTCGTCCAGCCGCCGGGGCGGACTGCCTTCAAGGCCGAGGACCGACTGTGCGAACTGGGGCACTTCGGTCAGAAAACGGGAGCCGGCTGGTATCGGTACGAAGCCGGTTCACGCGCAGCTGTGCCGAACCCAGACGCCGCCCGGTTCGCCGAGGAGGCGGCCCGCGACGCCGGGATCGTCCCGCGTGCCGTCGCCCCCGATGAGATCGTCGAACGCACCGTCTACGCCCTGATCAACGAGGGCGCGCGCATCCTAGAGGACGGCATCGCCCTGCGGGCTGGCGACATCGACATCGTTTACATCTACGGCTACGGCTTCCCCCCCTTCCGCGGCGGGCCGATGTGGTACGCCGACACGGTCGGGTTGAAGGCGGTTCACGCCCGAATTCGGGAGTTCGAGCAGCAGCACGGCCCCCGGTGGGCACCGGCTCCGCTACTGACCAAGCTCGCCGAGGGCGGGAAGACTTTTGCCAACCTCGACGCAGATCGCGCGACGTTGCCTTGAGGGGTCGAACCGATGCCAGATTACCGCAACATCGCCGAAGTTCATCGCCGACAGGCGGAACGGCTCGGGCCGCACGTCGCAGTGCGTTACAAGGCGGACGGACACTTCCAGAACCTGACGTGGTCGGACTACCGCGCCGATGTCCTGGCGTGCGCCGCCGCTCTCGTCGAGGCCGGCATCCGGCCCGGCGACCGCGTCGGCCTCTTGGGCGAGAACCGCGTCGAGTGGATGATCGCCGACCTCGGCATTCTGGCGGCCGGGGGCGTCACCGTCACTCCGCACGCCGCGCTCAGCTCTCGCCAGGTCCACTTCCAGATGCACGATGCGGATGCCCGCTGGCTGTTCGTCTCGACGGCCGCGCAGTGCGACAAGGTGCGCCAGGTCCGCGACGAGTTGCCCGCTCTCACCGGCGTCGTCGCGTTCGACGCCGCGGCGGCCAGTCCAGGTGTGGCGTCGTGGGACGACTTCCTCCGCGGCGGCCGGCAGTCGCTTGCGCACCACGCCGCCGAACTGGCCGGACGCGAGACCGCGCTCGGGCCGGATGACCTGGCGACGATCATGTACACGTCCGGGACCACGGGCAATCCAAAAGGGGTGATGCTCACGCACGGCAACATCCTGTCCAACGTCGCTCAGTGCCTGGAGGCCGAGCCGATCCAGCCGGACGACGTCATCTTGTGCTGGCTGCCTTTGAGCCACATCTACGCGCGGACCTGCGACTTCTACGAGTCCGTCGTTGCGGGGACGCAGATGTGCCTCGCGGAATCGGTCGAGACGGTGGTGGCCGACATCGCGGAGATTCAGCCCACGCACCTCTCCTGCGTCCCGCGGTTCTACGAAAAGGTTCTGACGGCCGTCGGCTCGCCCGACCCGGCCGTCACGGCCGAGCGATTGCGCAAGGTCTTCGGTCCCCGAATCCGATTCCTGGGATCCGGCGGCGCGCCCTTGCCCTGGCCGATCGAACAGGCCCTGCTCGCCGCCGGGCTGCCGATCCTGCCGGGCTACGGCCTGACGGAGAGTGCGCCGGTTCTCTCGTTCAACCGCACCGGCCACAGCAAGCCGGGCACGGCCGGCAAGGTGCTGCCCGGCGTCGAGATCAAGATCGCGCCAGATGGCGAGGTACTGGCCCGCGGCCCAAACATCATGCCCGGGTACTGGAACAACCCCGAGGCAACGGCCGAGGCGATCCAGGACGGTTGGCTCCATACCGGCGACCTCGGCACGCTCGACACGGACGGGTTCCTAACCATCACCGGCCGGAAGAAAGAGTTGTTGGTCCTCTCCAGCGGCAAGAAGGTGGTCCCGACTCACATCGAAGGGCTGCTCGTTACCGACGATTGTATCGATCAGGCCGTCGTATACGGTGAGGGGCGGCACTTCCTTACGGCGCTACTCGTCCCCCACTGGGGCAACCTCCGTCGGGCGATCGCAGACGGTGGCCAGCCGTTGCCGGACGGTGCGACCGACGACGTACTGGCTAGCCACCCGCTCGTGCGCGACGAATTGCAGAAGCGAATTATGATTCAACTGGCCGACCTGGCCGGCTACGAACATGTGAAGAAGTTCCACGTCCTGGCGCGGCCGTTCACCGTTGCGGACGGCGAGTTAACGGTGAGCCTGAAGACGCGCCGCGGCGTCATCTTCGAGCGCTACCGGGCCGAACTGGAAGCTCTATACCGCGAGTGAGGGAGTCTTGCTCTGTTGAATAGCCCCGGAGGGGCGGCCGTTGGTAGCCAGGGGCGTCAGCCCCTGGAACCGTGGGCCATCGGCGCTAAGCCCCGGAGGGGCGGCAGACTGTCGCCCCTCCGGGGCTGACAACCTTAATACCAGCCTTCCAGGGGTTGACACCCCTGGCTACCAACGTCCGCCCTTCCGGGGCTATTCAACAGAGCAAGCGAGTCTCCTATGTCTGCAACAATCTCCTTGGCCGGCAAAGTCGCCCTCGTCACCGGCGGCGGACGCGGGATCGGCAAGGCGATTGCCCGGTGTCTCGCCGAGGCTGGCGCTGGCGTCGTCATCGCCAGCCGCAAGCTGGAGAACCTGCAAGCCACGGCCGCCGAGTTCGCCGACCTGCCGGGGAAGGTCGTGCCGATCGCTTGCCACGTCGGCCGACTCGATCAACTCGAAGCACTAGTCCGCGAGACGGAGTCGCGCCTGGGGCCGATCGACATTCTCGTCAACAACAGTGCGACGAACATCGGCCAAGGCCCGTCGCTCGACGTGACCGACGAGATGCTCGACAAGATGGTGGAGGTCAACGTCAAAAGTTCCCTACGGTTGGTGCGGCTGACGGTGCCGCGGATGATCGAGAGGAAGCGCGGCGGGTCGGTCATCAATATCGCGTCGATTGCCGGCCTCCAACCGCAGCCCGGCGGCTTGCTCTACAGCTTCACGAAGGCCGGCCTCCTGATGATGACGCGGACCTGGGCACGCGAGTTCGGGCCGCACGGCGTGCGCGTCAACGCCATCGCCCCTGGCCTGATCCAGACCGACTTCAGCGAGTACTTCTGGAAAGACGACGCGTACCGGGCACAGCTCGAGTCTACTCAGCCGATCCCTCGCATCGGGCAGCCGCAGGAGATCGGCCACGCCGCGCTCTACCTGGCGTCCGACGAAGCCTCGTTCGTGACCGGGCAGGTGTTCGTGGTGGACGGCGGGGCGACCGCGTAACGCACGAGGAACATTATGTCATCACTCCAGGGCCGCGTCGCCATCGTCACCGGAGCCAGTCGCGGCATCGGGCGGGCCATCGCGCTCGGCTTGGCCAAGGAAGGGTGCGACGTGGTCGTCGCGGCGAAGAGTACCGAATCGACGGAGAAGCTCCCTGGTTCCATTTTCTCCGTGGCCGACGAGGTAGAGGCCCTGGGGGCCCAAGCTCTCCCGGTGCGGGTGGACGTGCGCGACGCCGACCAGATCGAGAGCATGACGGCAGCGACCCTAGAGTGGTTCGGGCGGATCGACCTGCTCGTCAACAACGCGGGTGCCCTGCACTGGGCCGGCATACTCGACACCCCGCCAAAACGGTTCGACCTGGTCGTGGACGTGAACGTCCGAGCGGCATTCCTGTGCTGCCGAGCCGTCCTGCCAGCCATGATCCGCCAGGGCGGCGGTCATATCATCAATATGAGTCCACCGCTGGATAATTCGATCCTGCCGGGACGGATTGCATACGGTATCAGCAAGTTGGGGATGACGCTCCTGACATTCGGACTAGCCGAAGAAGTGCGGCGGTATAATGTGGCCGTCAACTCCCTCTGGCCGGTCACGATCATCGAATCGCAGGCGAGCATCAACCACCGGCTGGGTACGCCGGCGATTTGGCGGAAGCCGGACATCCTCGTGGACTGCGTGCTGCGCCTGGCTCGCAAGGACCCGACCGAGGTTACGGGCCAGGCACTCTTGGACGAGGACTTCCTCCGTGCCGAGGGCGTCACGGACTTCAGTCGCTACGCCTGCATACCGGGGGCGCAACCGCCGCGCCTGTCGTGGACGACCCTGAACAACGGTTGACGACCGAGACGAAATCGAGGACAGCGTCCATGTTCCCCGAACCGTCGGCCCGAGCCAAGGAACTGCACGAGCGACTCGCCGCGTTCATGGACGAGTCCATCTACCCCAACGAGACTGCCTATCTGGATCAGATCGCAGCGGGCGACCGTTGGCAAGTCCCAGCGATCGTGGAACACCTGAAGGCAAAGGCGAAGGTCGCGGGGCTTTGGAACTTGTTTCTGCCCGATTGCGAACACGGAGCCGGGCTGACCAACCTGGAGTACGCGCCGCTGTGCGAGACGATGGGCCGGTCGGACATGGCCCCGGAGGTGTTCAACTGCTCGGCCCCGGACACCGGGAACATGGAAGTATTGGCCCGCTACGGCTCGCCCGAGCAGAAAAAACGCTGGCTCGAACCGCTCTTGGCCGGAGAGATTCGCAGTTGCTTCGCCATGACCGAGCCGGATGTCGCCTCGTCCGACGCCACCAACATCCACG
>CAZNSL010000366.1:0-5590 GCA_964574975.1 uncultured Alcaligenaceae bacterium
GGGCCAGGGCAGCGAGCGCGAAGTCGGTCAGGAAGTGGCTGGCTCGCAGCCACTCGCAGAACCGGGTTGCGTCGTGCGCTTCCGGGCGTTCCGGTAGGAACCACTTGGCCCGGACGGCGGCGATGTCCTTGACGGACATCAGATGATTCGCCTCGATCTGTTTGAAGAGGTCGTCGGCGGTAGCTTGCATGGATGGCCTCGCGCGCAGGGACTGTGACGGCGGCCGAGCAGAGAAACATTGAGAGTCATGTCGCAGATTGTAACCGACGCAACCCCGCAACGCTAGGGACGAAGCGGCACCAATTCGGGACGAATGGGACTGATGCAAAAGTGAACGACTGCCTTGCGGTCGAAGTCCTGGCGAGACTACCGGATCGAAGTGGCCATCACCGTAGTCGCTGGACAGAAGACGCACATGGTGACGGCCGGCGGCCGACGAACAACGTATCTACAACTTTGTCGCCGACAGCAGCCATGCAGCCGCGCCGTCGTCGTGCGCCAGTGTTTCGTAGCGCACCGGCTCCAGCGAATCAACTCGCCAATTGTCGGCGAACGCCGCGCGCAGTTCTGTCTCCGGCAACCGTCGCGGGCCGATCTTGCCTCGTTCGCGGTCGCTGAAACACTGCAAGAAAAGCCGGCCACCCGGCCTCGTCGACGCCGACAGACCGGCGACGTACTTCGCACGGTCGGCATCGTCGAAGCAATGGAACAGGCCCACGTCCACCACGGTATCGAAAGTCCGGCCGAGCGATTCCAACGCCAGAGCGCTGACGACGAGGAATTCGACACGGACGCCGCGCTCAGTCGCCCGAGCCCTCGCCCGGTCGATGGCTTGTTCGGCGAAGTCGATGGCGGTCACGTCCAACCCGCGGGCGGCCAATTCGACGGCAAACGCCCCCGTGCCACAACCGGCGTCGAGGACGTGGCCGCGAATTGCACCGCTATCGACCAGTGCGAGAAAGGTTGCCTGCGGCCGGCCGATCTCCCAGGGCGGTACGCCATCGTAGGTCGTCCGGAAGAACGATTGCGGCGGCGCGGGAAATTCCTCCATCACGATCTCCGGCACGATTGCGACGACGGCAGGATTTCAGTGTACTCCGAAGCGTCGATGGCATCGCCGAGCCGCTTCGGCCGGCCCGACGATGGTCGTCGCTGCGAAGCCGGCCGCAGCGTCGGTGAACGCCAACGGGAGGGATCGCATCGTCGTCACTCCTTGGTGGGACCGTGGCCGATGTACTTGTCGAGCCAGCCGAAGACCTCGCGGTGCCAGACGAGCGAATTCGCGGGCTTCAAGACCCAGTGGTTCTCGTCGGGGAAGTACAGGAACCGCGTCGGCACGCCCTTCTGTCGCAGCGTGTTGTAGTACTCCAGCCCCTGCGTGATCGGGACGCGGAAGTCCTTCTCACCGTGTACGACGAGCGTCGGCGTCTTGAAGTTTGCCGCGAATCGCTGAGCGTTCTGCCGGTCGATGCGGTCCAGGTCGCCCCACGGCGGCGCGCCGAGGCTGCGCTCCCGGCCCTTGACGAAATCGCTGGCGACCATCGAGTTCCAGTTGTAGACCCCGGCGTGGCAGACCATCGCCTTGAAGCGGTCGGCGTGCCCGTTCAGCCAGGCCATCATGTAGCCGCCGTAGCTGCCGCCAGCCGCCGCGATACGGTTCTTGTCGATCCACGGCTGTTTCTCGAACCAATCCGTCGCGGCCAGGATGTCGGTCATCGGCTTCTCGGCGAGGTCGCCGGTAATCGAATCGCAATACCGCTGCCCGAAGCCCGACGAGCCGTGAAAGTTGACGCAGGCGATCACCCAGCCCTGGGCGGCCCAGAGATGTGGGTTCCAGCGGAAGCTGAAGTCGTTGTGGACGGCTCCGTGCGGCCCACCGTGGACGACCTGAACTAGCGGCCACTTTTTCGCCGGGTCGAAGTCGGGTGGGTAGATGACCCACATCTGCACGTCCTGGCCGCCGGCTCCCTTGAACGTCTTGTTTTCGACTTTGCCGAGCTTCCACTGCTCGACGAGGGCGTCGTCGACGTGGTCGAGGACGGCCGGCTTGCGGTCGGGACCGTGCGACATTGCCCGCGGCGGCACGCCGAAGCCGGTCTGAATATAGGTGGCGAGACGAACGTTCTTCGCCGGACTGATCGACCGCTCGGATAGCGGCGACTCCTCGTCGATGAACGGCGGCTTATCCAGGCTGGCGAAGCCGATGCGCATGTAGCCCTTCACGTCCGACTCGAACGTCAGCCGTTTGCCGTCGGGCAACCACTTCGGGCTGGACGCGGTGTAGTCGAGGTCGGCCGTCAGGTTGCGCAGTTCGCCCTCGCGCGTCCGCACCATGAGCGACGCCTTGTCGGCGTAGAAGTATTTGACGGTCGTGCGCAGGAACGCGAGGTGGCTACCGTCGGGGCTGTAGACGGGATTGAAGTCGTTGGCGGTGTTATCGGCGGTCAGGTTTTGCAGCTTCGCGTCCGGCTTGTCGAGGGCCAACGCGTAGATGTCGTTGTTGGCGTCGAGGCCGACTTCCTTGACGTTTTCGGCGACGAAGACGAGTTCTTTGCCGTCGGGCGACACGTCGTAGTCGCCGGCCGACGGCTCGTAGGGCGGCAAGTGCTTGCCGGCCTTGGCGAGCAGGTTGCGGTGCTGGCCGGAATCGACCGCGACGGCAAAGATATAGGGCCGCCTACCGTCGCTGATCCAGTGGTCCCAGTAACGGAACAGTGCGGAGTCGATGACGACGGCCTTCGCCTTGGCGTCCTTGAGTGCCTTCTCCTTGGCCTTGTACTCGGCGTCGGTCGCCGCATCGGGCCAGGTCCAGCCGACGCAGTAGACAGTTTTGGAGTCGGCCGCCCACTTGAGAGCCGTCGGCGCGAACGGCAGGTTTGAGACGCGGCGGGCCTCGCCGCCGGCGGGTGGGATCACGTAGATCTGGTTGCCGTCGTCGTTGCCGCGTTTCGCGGTAAATGCGATGTACTGACCGTCCGGCGACCAGACGGGGCCGGAATTCTTGCCGCTTACGTGGGTGAGTTGCTTCTGTGCCGATCCATCGGTGGCCAGCAGCCACAGGTCGGAATGGCTGTCGTTCTTGTCCTCGTTGTAGGTCGTGACCTCGACGACGCACCACTTGCCGTTCGGAGCGGTCGATGGTGGGCCAACGCGCTTGACGGCCCAGAGGTCCTTGGGCGTCATCGGCCGCTTGGCCGGCGCGTCGGCGAAGGACGGGAGTGCGAGCGCGAGGAGTGCGAGTGTGCAAAAGGTTGGTCGCATAGTGGTTCCGCGGTGTGCCTAGGTGACGCGGGCAGGCTACGCGCAGAAGCACCGATTCGCAAGGGGTGCGCTAGACGATCAGGTCGTCCACCGCTAGGTGGCCGACAATCGTCCCGGCGATCGCGACAGGGATGTTCGAGCCGAGTGGGTAGTCCTGCCGGGTGGCGTAGCTGGGTTTCGAGACGTTGCCGGAGGGATCGGAGTAAACCTCGACCTGCTTGTCGACCACGTTGAGAATCCAGTACACCGGAATGCCGTCCCGGGCGTAGATTCGCGCCTTCGTCGTTCGGTCGTGCCGCAGCGAGGAATCGGCCGATTCGACGAGTAACGCGATGTCCGGCGGCGTTGGTTTCTGGGTGGAGTATCGCTTGCCCGGCCCGAGGACGACGGCGAGGTCCGGTTCCGGTTCGCTGGTCGATAGGGTGACGGCCATTTGGACGCGAACGAACCAAATCGCGGGCAGAACGGATCGGATCGCCGCGTCCGTCAGGCTGAGCGCCGCATCGTGAGGATTGTTGCGGCTCATTTTGTTGACGATCCAACCTTCGAGGAGTTCGATCGGCTCGCTCTCACCGAGAACGCCAGTTTCGATCAACTTGTGGTACTCGGCGACGGAAAACAGTCGAACCGGCAGCGGTGACACCGGCGCGGTCACACCCGACGCGTAGGTTAGTAACGGCATTGCACACCCTCGGAGCTATTCCGTTATCATCGCCTCGAACTCCGCCTCGGTCAACACCGGCACGCCGAGCGCTTTCGCCTTGTCGAGCTTGCTGCCGGCCTTGTCGCCGGCGACGACGTAATCCGTCTTCTTCGACACGCTACCCGACGACTTGCCGCCGAGCTTCTTGATCAGGGCCTCGATCTCGTCGCGGCCGTATTTCGTCAGCGTCCCGGTCACGACGACCGTCTTGCCCGCCAGGCTGCCCGTCGTCAGCACGGCCCGCTTCTCCTCGGTCAGCTCGACGCCGAGCGCCCGCAGTTCCTCGAACGTCGCCACGCCGGCTGTCGCGTGTAACGCGGCGTGAATGCTCGCCGCCCGCACCGGGCCCATCCCTTCGATGCGAGCCAATTCGTCCGGCGACGCAGCCATCAGCCGGTCGTAGTCGCCGAACTGCTGCGCGAGCAAGTCCGCGACGTGATGGCCCAGGTGGCGGATGCCCTGCCCGGCCAGCACCCGCGTCAGGCCGCGCGACTTGCTTGCGGCGATTCCGTCGAGGAGGTTCTGCGCCGACTTCTTGCCCATCCGTTCCAGGTCCACGAGCGGCTCCAGCGTCAGCCGGTACAAGTCGGGGATAGACTTCACCAGCCCAGCGTCAACGATTTGGTCGATGATCGACTCGCCGAGACCTTCGATGTCCATCGAATCGCGTAGGGCATAGTGCCGCAAGCGCTCCTTGAGCTGTGCCGGGCAGGCGGTGCCGACGCAGTAGTAGAACACACCGTTCTCGTCTGGTTCGACCGGCGAACCGCACACCGGACACGCCTTCGGGAATTTGAATGGCTTCTCGGAGCCGGAGCGGGCTGACGGCTCACTGCGCACCACGTACGGAATGATCTCGCCGGCCTTCTCGACGACGACCGTGTCGCCGACGCGAATGTCTTTGCGGGCGATCTCCTGGGCGTTGTGAAGGCTTGCGTTCGACACGGTCGTGCCGGCGAGATGCACCGGCTCCAGGCGGGCGACCGGCGTCAACTTGCCGGTCTTGCCGACCTGCACGTCGATCGCATTCAAGCGGGTCAGAGCCTGTTCGGCGGCGAATTTGTACGCCACGACCCAACGCGGCGACTTGCTGCGCATGCCGAGCCGGCGGCGTTGGTCGAGCGAATCGACCTTCACCACCATGCCGTCGGTATCGTACGGCAGGTCGGCCCGCTTGTCGGCCCAGCCGTTGCAATACTCGATGACGCCGTCGATCGTGTCGAAGCACCTCACGTTGACGTTGACCGCGAAGCCGAACGCCTTGAGCCGGTCCAGTGCTTCCGAATGACTGGTCAAGCCGCGCAGATCGTCCGGCAACAGCGAGTACGCGAAGAAACGCAAGCGGCGCTCGGCGCACTTCTTCGGGTCGAGTTGCTTGAGAGAGCCGGCCGTCAGGTTACGCGGGTTGGCGTATGGTTCCTCGCCCTTAGCGGTTCGGTCGCGGTTGACGCGGATCAGGTCGGCCCGCGTCATGTACACCTCGCCGCGCACTTCGACGAGCGCCGGCGCTTTGCCGCGGAGGCGCAGCGGAATTTCGCGGATCGTCTTGAGGTTGTGCGTGACATCGTCGCCGCGTTCGCCGTCGCCGCGGGTCGCGCCGACGGCGAACGCCCCGTTCTCGGAGGT
>CAZNSL010000366.1:5600-6176 GCA_964574975.1 uncultured Alcaligenaceae bacterium
GGCGGCGGGGCGCGCGGGCGCGGGGGGGCGCGCGCGGGGCCCACGCCCCGTTCTCGTAGGTCAGCGACATCGCCACACCGTCGATCTTGAGTTCGACGACGTACTGCACCGGCTCGCCGCCGAGGACTTTGCGAACGCGAGCATCGAACTCGCGCAGTTCGTCCGGGTTGTAGGTATTGTCGATCGACAGCATCGGCGTACGGTGCGTCACCGTGGCGAAGTCGGCGACCGGCGCGCCGCCGACGCGCTGCGTCGGGCTGTCGGGCGTCGCCAGCTCGGGATGGGCGGCCTCGATTTGCGTCAGTTCGTCGAGCAGGCGGTCGAAGTCGCGGTCGGAGATTTCCGGCTTCGCATCGACGTAGTAGAGGTGGTTGTGGCGGTCGATCTCGCGGCGGAGTTCGGCAGCGCGCTTGGCAGGGGACATGGCGGCCTCGGTGCTGAGTGCTAAGCTCGTAGGGTGGGACGAGTGGAGCGAGTCCCACCGCGAACGAATAGCGGCTGAGCGTTCTGAACTCGTAGGGTGGGACGAGCTTGGCGAGTCCCACCGCGAACGAATAGCGGCTGAGCGTTCGCGGT
>CAZNSL010000367.1:0-6168 GCA_964574975.1 uncultured Alcaligenaceae bacterium
CGGTTTTCAGCTCGTCGTCGATCCGCACCCGCGTATGCACCTCGGTTCCGGTTTCGCAGAGGAAGTCGAAGGCAGAATCCGGGAGGACGACGAACCGCTTTTGGAACTGCTCTTGCCAGCCGGAGTCGCCAGCGAAGACGTACTTGGCAATTTGCGTCGCCCACGCCGTCGCCGTGTCGCACTTCTGGGCGGTGAAGTCGAGGTCCTCGAGGTAGATGTTTTTGTCTTCGACGAGTACGCTCGTCGTGGTGTGGTGAGCCTTGCCCTCGTCCAGCGACGCGGGCGCGGCCGGGAGATCTCCGGTCGCTGACGCTCCCGGCTCGCCGTTTCGAGCAAGGCTCAGCGTCCGTTGGAGCATTTGCAGGCACAATGGCGATGTGGCCCAGGCGAACGTGCCGCGGAAGCTCCGCACCGGCAGGCAGACGAGCCTGGCATCGGTCGGGATCAGGGCACCGGAGTTCGCCGACTCACTGTCCTTGTCGGCTCGGCCGAACGCGAGTTCGATCTGCTCGTTCTTCTGCTGAACGGCCCAATCTCGCCACACTCCCTTGAAGCCAGACCCGCGGAGGATCGGCCAGCCGGTGATGCCATCGCGGTCGATCGGCAAGTCGATGTAGCCGACGCCGCGGCCGATGCCGGCGTGAGTTGGGCTGAGGGTGTGCAGCCAGTAGAGGCGTGTGTTGGGCATGTTACCAGGTCCCCCATGTGGCGAGGCCGAAGCCGTCGCGTTGTTCCTGTCCGTCGTCGCTGACCGATTGCAACCAGCGATCTGCCAGTGCCGCCGCCGAACCCGATTCGCAGGTGAAAAAATACGCGCTCCCGGCCGGCACCATGCGTCGAATCGGCTTCGGGCCGCGAGGTTGGGCCAGCGACCAGCCGGAGACCGCTTTCCAGCGGCCGGTACACGCACCGACGAGCTTCAGTTTGACCCCGGACAGCTCACCTTCCAGGCCCTTCGTCAGCCAGCCCGGCTTCCAACCATCCTTGAAGACGGCCGGAGTTGCCAGAACCATGCGGACCTTCGTCGCGGTCGCCAACGCGGCACGAATCTCCGCAGGGCACTTCCACCCGGTGGTTTCTGTCGCTTCCTGCTGCCAGTGAACCATTCGCCGCTCGCCACCGAGCGGATGCCAAATGTTGAATTGCGGCTGTCGCAAACGGGGCTCGTCAATGGTCACCCGTGCCGACAGGGTGATCTCGGCGAGTCGCTCGCGCCAAGGCTTCGATTTATCAACGCCGAAGCGTGACAGATGAGTCACGTTCAGCCCCGTCGTTGCGAAGATCTGCCCCTCGGCCGCCGCCCCGCGTTCGGCATCGAGGCAGACGTGATCGCGGGTTTCTTCGAGCGGACTGCGCAGGAATGATGAATCGAAACACACGTCGTTGCCCCGCAGCCACGCGACATACTTTCCGACCGGCCACCAGGCGGGAACCTCAGCAGGCTTGAAGTCTTCGTCGGCTTGCGATGGCGAGAGCATGACCGGCTGCAAGCCGTCCTCGGGCAGGTCGCAGCCGCCGGTGATCGGTTGCGGAACGACGCGGTGCAGGGTCTTGATGCCCTTGCCATCTTCGTTCGGCTCGGCAACGGCATCGTTCGGAGCGGGCAAGTACAATTCGCGTTCATGAACGGGAAAGACCCCGGCCACTGCGACCTGCATCAGTTTTTGGGGAATGTCTCCCGAAAAATCGAGTTCCTCGCTGCTCTTCACCAGCGCCGTGCGATACGAGCCTGCGACCACCGAAGGCAGCGGCCAGGGCAAGCTCCGCATTCGATTCCCTTGCCCCGCACCGAACGGTCGGCCATCGCGGGCGATGAGTGGGTCGTGCGGCGTCAGTTGCAGATTGTCACTCATGCCGTCACCTCCTCGGCGGCGAACGATTGTCCGGCTGCCTGCCGTAACGCCGTCGCGATCTGACGGGCGACGAGAAGTTCGCGGGCGAGGGTCATCAACTTGCCCGAAGTCATCTCTCTGATGAACTCGGACAACGCTTGCCGAACCGTGCCCGATCCTCGTGAAGTCTTCTTGGCGATCAGGCGGTAGAGGTCCTGTTGAATCGCCGTGTCCGCGTTCTCGGCCCACGGCTCGTAAAGGTTCGCCATCGCCCGCAGTTCGTACGCCAACTTGGTCGGGATGATGCCTTTGTTCATCAGGTTGGCGAATTTGTTGAGTCTAAAATCAGGTTTGAGTTCGTCGGGTTGACGTGAATCATCTTCTTCGTCACGCGGATCCCATCGTGAAGCAATCATGATCGGCGCACCGCCGCGCTTGTGCAGATGCACGGCCAGAGCATCTTTTTCGTCGTACTCTTCGGGATTCTTTTTCTTGACTCTTACCTTCTTGGCCTCCTTCTCGGCCTTGCGACCGTAGTCGAGCAGGTCTTCGAGGTTCTCCATGAAGTGGCCAATGGCGATGCCGACGGACAAGGTCGGCTTGCCGTACTCCTTCAGTCGTTCTCCGAAATCGTCGTGGAGTTCGCGAGCACACCCCAGGCACTTGTCCACCGGCAGAAACGCCAGCACGTCGTCCCCGCCGGCGTAGACCAACACGCCGTTGTGCTTCGTGACGATCGCCCGTGCTGAGTCTGCGAACCCGGCCAGGGTATTGGAGAACTCGCGGTTCGCTTTTGGCGAATCCAGTGCGGAGATGGCAGCCCCCATCTTGTCACCGTCCGCGACGAGGACGGCGAGGTAAGGGTTTGGTTCGCCACCGAGTTCCTTGAGCAGCTTCGCGACTGCTTCAAGCTTCTGCTTCGCCTCTGGGCCGAGTTCATCGACCAGGTCTGGGTGACGGTCCTTGAAGACCAAGGTTCCCTCGAAGGGTAAGTAGCCGAACGCTTGCTCGGCCACTCGATTCAGTCCAGGGACTTCACCACAAGCACTCTTGAACTCCGAGAACTTGGAATGGCTCCGTTTCCCGTGAAGCCACGACTCGGCGGCGATTCGAGCGACGGATGAGTAGGTGGGGTGGCTTTCTCCTGCTTTCTTCCCGAGCCGCTTGGTGATGCCAACGACATCCAGTTGTTCACCTTTCGAGAGGCGTAATCGACGTGGCCAGTTGGCTCGATCACCCACTTTCAACACAGTTTCCCGTTGGCCATCGAGCGACGACTTGGGCACTCCGGCTCGCCCCTTCGCCGGCAGAAAGTCCCGGCAACTCTTCCTCCCCGCCAGCAGGCGCATCAACGTGCCGCGATCCGCTCGGTAATCGGCAGAACTCGCGACCCAGGCCGCGTAGAACTCGATGACATCCGTGACCTGGTCGTCCCAGATGTCCTGGCGGATCACGCCGGAGGCTTCACAGTGAGCCTCGATGGCGCACTTATGCCATCGCTGTTGTGCCGCTTGCTTCGCCTTGGCCGCCACGTCCCTCGGTACTCCCGCTGGCAACTCTGTCAAGATGACGTTGGCGACGTTAACCTTGTCGTTTTCAGGCGTCAGGTCTGTGTCGGGATGCGGAAAGATGAGTCTCCCCCCTTGATCCTTGACGGACATCGCAACAGCCTTGCTGATCTCGGACAGAAGGTACGAGCCGAACCACAGGTCGCGTGTCCGCCGCGCCGCCGCGATGAACTCCTGCACGGGGCCGACCGCAATGGCAAGTAGGTGGCTCATACGGGCACCCTCCTATAGCCGGTATTCGGATGGGCGGTGTGTGTCCCAGCCGTCTGCACTGCCAAAGTCAGGAATGCTTCCACAGCTGAGCCACAAGTTGTCAGCCCGCGAATCGGCGAATCAGGGTACCCCACGAATGCAGCGTCACAAACCGGCACAACGTGTCGAGGAGTCAAATCGGTTTTGTTGTCGTTGACAAGTGCGACATGGCCCACGCCCCACGTTCGCAAGGGCAGAATGATGGCCACCGCGACGTCTCTCGTGAGCGCCAGCGGCCTCAGTACGAGCGGGCTAGCCATCCGCTCCGCGATTTCACCGTCGGTAACATGAACATCGGGCGAATCAGGAGTTCCCTTGTCGGTCTCTTGACCGCCCACATACGGCTGCAAGGTCGTTCGCTTGGGATCGCCGTTCTTGTCGTCGAGGAACTTGAACACGATCGGCAATCCGAATTCTGCACGCGGAAAGCCGTCGGGCAGCGGTTTTCCTCCAGAGAGGTGCTGCGATGGGTCATGCCCTGCGGAGTGGGTTCGCGTTATCCGGCGGATGGTGTCCGGTTCGGGATACCAGGAGCGATCTGGGCCAGGGGGCCGAGGGTGACCGGGGGTGCGGCCAGCCTTCTGACGAAAGTCGCGAAGGAGACCGATGACGCGGTCCCATTGATCGAAAGGCTTACCGGTTTGCGGATAGCACAGGAACTGGGCAGGTATCGTCGGCCAGTCTCGAATCCCAGGAGTGGCTGCCGGCATGCGATCTCGGTACCACGTGTCGATCGAATCGAGGTTCCCCGGAGCAAAGTCCTTACAGTAAATGGCCCCGCATCCGCGACGAGTGCGACTGCCTAAGCCTCCAAAGTTCACCCACGCCCAGAGTGCCGGCTCGACCTGCTTCGCGAAGTCGATGTCCTTGTGGCTAACCACGGTCAGCCGAAATCGAGCATTGTGGATGCACGATGCCGGATCGACCTTGGGGCCTTCTATGTTCGCTGGTTTCCCCTGGAAAGGGAACAGTGCATACGGGAGGGCGGTGTTTTGAAACGGCGGCTCCCAATAGACTTGATCTTTGCCCTTGTGGTTCGGCTTGATGACGGCACAGACCTTCGGCTCGCTCGGCTTGTCGAGCAATTCCACCCGAACTTGCACGCGGCTCGCCTGCGTGGTGTCACCCCAGACTGCCGACTGGGCCTCTCGCAGTTCCTGCCGAGTCGCGTACTGGGCACCGACCGTTGCCCGCCACCAGAACTGCAACTGGCCCCGGATCGCCGTCGGGCGGATCGGAAAGCTTGGATCGTTGACCCGCGTCGAGACGCCTCCGCCGAACATCGGCGTAATCAGTTCGATATCGTAGCTGCGACCCGAGTCGGGTTGCGGCGGCTTCCAGCCCTTCGGAACGTCCGGGATCTCTCGCGGCATGAGCGACTCCTCTGAAAAACCTGTTGATGTGACTGTTACTCGCATAGCAAAAGGCCAGGGCAGCGGCTAATGAGTTTTCCGTAAAGAACATTCGTCGCCGACGAGCGATTTCCAGGGCAGCAGCCCTTCCTCGAAGGCGTCTCGCGCCGCGACCAGTTCGTCCGCCGTCGCCCGCCCCCGCGGAAACTCGTTACGGTCTGGCCCCGTCGCCGGGGCGACGGGAGCCGACGTGGACGGAGTTCGCGCGCAGACACTCCGATACTTTGGCTGTGCGGCTTCTTCGACCAAAGGGTGCCGACCTTCAAGTGTTGGAATGAGTACAGCTTCCGGGCGTTCGTACCTATGCCCAGCCGGCGGGAGTTGCTCTCCGATTCGACCCTGCAGCCGGACTAGGCGTGGGGTGCCGAACGGGCCGGCCCGTATTCTGACGCGGTTGCGGAACTCGGCCTGCCGCTGGGAATCGCGACGCGGGACGGCGACAAGACGTACGGGACGACTTGCAACAAACGACAACGGGCATGCGACGCGAAGGCAAATTCGAAGTGTCGATGCCTCAATCTGCGTGGCGAATCGTTATTTGCACGGGACCGGGATAGCTGCGCGCGTCGTGGCTGCGGCAATCAGGCTATCCGACTCGACCCTTCGATGTCCGCAGGTTGATCGCCGCAGAAATAATGGCGGGCGGCGTCCGAGCGTTCCGCTCCCCGGCGCGGGATACCGCCGCCGCTTCAGAGGAACTGCTCCCATGCGCCGCCGCTCGCTGCTCGGAACTACTGCCCCAACCCGCCACCATGCCGCCCGCCTCGAACTCATCCGCCTCGAAGGGCGCGACGTGCCTGCGGTTGCCAGCTTTCAACAGGCCGTCGCCGGCTACGCCGGCACGCAGGACACGTTTCTCCTGTCGGCGGTGCCGAATCAGGTCAACGGGGGCACGACCAACGTCAGCATCGACCTGAGTGCCGGCGGCGGCCAGACGCAGGGCCTGATGCGATTCGACACCCTGTTCGGCAACGGCGTGGGCCAAATCCCGCTCGGTTCGACGATCAACGCGGCCATGCTGCGAGTCTACGTCACGAGTCCATCGGACGCCGGCGTCACCGTCGGCTTCCACCGAATGCTGGTCGACTGGAACCAGGCGACCGC